>JBJMLT010000280.1:0-6651 GCA_045805165.1 Flavisolibacter sp. | reverse complement strand
CAGTAATCAATATAGCCTTAATCCCATTTACAGTCGCAACTTTAATGCGAATTATAAGAACAATAATAACCCCGAATCAATTTTCGAGATACAGCATCTTACAGGCCAGGATCCGCAAACTGGAAATCAGTTGAATCAATATTTTGCTCCTCAGGTAGATGGCGGATATTTCTTTAATGCACCTACTCAGAATTTCGTTGATGAATTTGAAAAAACAGCAGCTGGTTTTTATGACCCAAGATTAGAATACACTGTTGGCAGAGATAGCATGATCTGGTATAATGGTGAAATTTTCAGTAAAGACTGGTCTCCGGAAACAGGTTATCTCACAAGAAAGCATCAACAGCCTCTTTCGGAAATTTCTAAAGCGCTGAAAGGGGATGCAAGTATAAATTACATTGCTATAAGGTATGCGGATGTTTTGTTATGGTATGCGGAGGCACTTAATGAATCCGGCCATAGCTCCGATGCGCTTATTCCTCTTAATCAGGTAAGAAAGCGTGCAAGAGAAAGTTATTTATATGATAATACCTTACCGGGCTTCCCCAATATTCCAATCAATTTACTATCGGATGTAAAATACACAGATCAGGATAATGTACGCAAATCCATTCAACATGAAAGGCGTGTTGAATTAGGATTTGAGTTTCATCGGTTTTTTGATTTGATTCGATGGGGAGAGGCATATGCAAAGCAGGCGCTTCAGGATAAGCCCAATTTCAATTACGCTCTAAATAAACATTTTCCCATACCTCAAAGTGAAAGGGATAGAAATAAAGCTCTTCATTAATTAAAAAAACAGTTCATTTCTTACATCAAAAAATTAAATATTTATGCGATCTACAAAACTAAATTTCACTTTTTTCGGATCTGTGATGCTGTTTAGCATGTCACTAATGTTGTTTCTTTCATCCTGCAAGAAAGATTCAACTCCAGCTCCGACACCTGCCGATAAAACTGCCCTGCAGGCTAAAATTGCAGAAGCCCAGTTATTATACGATGCTACAGTGGAAGGCACCAAGCCGGGTCAGTATGAAGCTGGTTCAAAAAACAATTTTCTTACTGTATTGAATGCTGCTAAAAGTGTTGTAGCTGATGCAAATGCTACTCAAACAGCCGTAACTAATGCATTGGCTCAACTTCAGGCTGCAATGGATACATATAAGACACACTTGATTAAAGAAATTGCATCCAATAACCTTATCGGTTTTTGGAAGTTAAATGGAAATGCAGCTGATTCCTCAGGAAAAGGAAATAATGGTACGCTTACGGCCGGCCATGCCTATTATGGCGGCGGAATGCCTACCGCTACTGCAGATCGGTTCGGCCGCGCTAATATGGCTTACTTTTTTGACAAGGGTGGCAATATTGAAGTTCCATATACTTCTGCATTGAATCCACAACAGTTCAGTATTTCAATTTGGCTGAAAAAGAACGTAAATGGACGCACGATAAATACAGACACATATACTATGATGTCTCTCAATCGTTGGAATGGATATAAATTTCAATTGCAATCGGCCAATAAATTATTTCTCACAGTTAAGGCAGTCAATGGCGCTGATACTGCATATTATGATAGGGACGATGAAACAGCAGTCCTGGATACAAACGTATGGTATCATGCCATAGTAACTTATAAACCAGGAGAAATGGATTTTTATGTAAATGGCGATCTGGTAAAATCATGGACTAATACACCAAATCCTCCGATTACTCTTTCAAATCCAATCAATTTTGTAATAGGTCAGGATTTGCCAACAAGTAAATACCTTACTGTAGATGGTGATTATCAGGTAGCGTGGGGTGGTTACTGGACAGGAGCATTGGATGATATAATGTTCTATAATGTTGCTTTGGATGCTACTCAGGTAAAATCAATTTACAATAATCAAAAATCGCTGTGATTAGTTAATTCATTTATTCCGATGGGATAAATGGTCATTAATAGAAAAGCCCCTTGCAGCCAATTCTGCGGGGGTTTTTTAAAATCTTTCCTTTCTCATTACAATTTTTATTTCAGATGGATCTGGTTAACAAATATTTGTATGCTATAATTCTTTTTTTTCTTATTACATCCTGTAGGAATAATTCAGCAAAACGTAAAGAATTAATATTCTGGTGTTCAAATAATGACCGGGAAATAAAATTATGCACAGCTATTACTAAAAGCTGGAACAATAGTAATAGTTCAATTCCTGTCCATATGCAGCCAATCCCGGAAGGTCAGTCAAGTGAAGAAGTCATTTTAGCGGCAGTGGTTGGTAAATCTGCTCCTGATATATATGCTAATATGTGGCAGGGAAATGTAGAAATGTATGCGCATGCAGGCGTTTTGATCCCTCTTGATACATTAAAGGGATTCCGGGAATTTATAAATGAGAGATGTGATAGTGGCGTAATAAAAGAAATTACATCTTCCGATGGTCATATTTATCAGGTTCCCTGGAAAGTAAACCCTATCATGACCATATATAACAGGAATATTTTTAAAGAAAATAAAATAGATGAATTGCCGCAAAGCTACTCTGCTTATATAAATGCTGCAGAATTATTTAAAACGAATAATCAGAGTTCCAGCCAGCAAAAACATTTTGGATATACAGCTGTAAAGGCAATTTGGTATGAAAGATTGTTTAATTTTTATCCTTTATATCTGGCAGCTTCAGGAGGCTTGCCATTAATAGTAAATAATACAGCCGCATTTAATAATAAATATGCTATTGAAGTGTTTCGCTTTTTGCAAACACTATATTCAAATGGATATTTTTCTAAAGAAAATACGGCAGCATCAAGCGACCCGTTTGTAATTCAAACTATCGCTACTAAATGGACAGGGCCTTGGGAAATTTCTTATCTCAATAACATTTCTTCCAGAAATTTTGATTTTGATTATTTCCCACCTGTAGTTCCGGACGATCACAAAGGACCTGTTTATACCTATGCCGATCCAAAAAATATTGTATTGTTCAACACCTGTTCCAATCCTCAGCAAGCCTGGAGTTTTATTAAAACCCTGATTGACCGTAAGGGTGATCTTCAATTATTGGAAATAACAGGGCAGCTGCCAAGAAGAAAATTTCTGGATACAGATAATTATTACACTGAATATTTTAAAAAGAATCCTATGATGATGTCATTTGCAAAAGAAGTTCCTTTTGTTAAGGGAATTGATAATTGCGAAGTTATTGTGGAAGCGCTTGATATTATTTCCCAGGAGTATGAAGCTTGTGTAATTTATGGAAGAAAAACACCGGAAAAGGCAATTGCAGACGCGGAATCAGCCGTAAATGTTTTATTAAGAAATGAGGGCAATAGTAAATGAATCTGAACGGTCATTTGAATATAGGAATAATTGGTGCGGGAAGTTTTGCAGCTTTTTCAGCGAAAGCATTTTTAAAATTGGAAGGCATTAGGATTTTAGCTGTATCTGATATTAATGTTTCAGCGGGAAGCAGCCTGGCCCAAATCTTAAATGCAGACTTTTATTGTGATTTCGAATTTCTTTTAAAAGATAATAGCATAGATCTCATCTATATTGCTACTCCGCCCTTTCTGCATTTTGAAATTTCAGAAAAGGCATTGCGTTCTGGCAAGCATGTAATATGTGAAAAGCCAGCTGGATTAAAAACGATAGAGGCGGAGCGGTTGCAGCTTCTTGCCAAAAAAAAAGGGCTATTATATGTAGTAAATCTTATGCAGCGGTATAATCCTTTATATAACATAGTAAGGAGTATAATCAATGAAAATATCCTGGGCTCTTTCCTTCATGGATATTTCGAGAATTATGCAAGTGATCAATACCTTGGTCCCGACCATTGGTTCTGGGACCAATCACAAAGCGGTGGCATTTTTATTGAACATGGTGTCCATTTTTTTGACATGTTTTATGGTTGGCTGGGAAAAGGAAATGTAATTAATGCTATTCAGATCCATAGGCCAGACTCAAAACTGCCCGTATTTGATAGAGTTCAGGCAGTTGTAGGTTATAGTCAGGGAATAGTAAATTTTTATCACGGATTCGATCAGCCGAAAATATTGGATAGGCAGGAAATGCGCCTTCAATTCGAAAAAGGAGATATCACTTTATATGAATGGATTCCTGTTCGGATGAAATTATATGGTCTCGTCCAGGCAGAACAAAAGAAAAAGCTTAATGATTTATTAGGACTTCCTTCAAATAAGCAGGATATGCCCGAAAGTAATAATTCCGTCAGGGGAAGAAATAAACTAATCGTTTATAATGAACTGGTTTCGATGGAATATGGTTCAAATTCGAATAAAGAAGAGCAATACCGGCAAATGTTAGCAGATATGTTAGCAGATCAATGGAGCTGGATTAGAAATAAGAAGCACGTTAGAATAATAGATGATCATAATGCAGTTGAATCACTCCGGATGGCGGAAGCTGCTCAGAAAATAGCGGTTAAACTTTAATAATAAAATTATGGGCATAGTGCTCGATCTGAACATTAAAAATCGCAGGCATCTAAAAAGAGGGAAATTATTGCCATATATATTGGTATCACCATATCTTCTCTTTGTCATAGTCTTTGTTTTATTCCCTGTTTTCTTTTGTTTCTTCCTCACATTTCATAAATGGAACATAATCGCTCCGATGAAATTCATAGGCGTAGATAATTATTCAAGGCTTTTTCATGATCGCCTTTTTTGGAAAGCTATTGGAAATACAGTAAAATTTTTGTTATTGCATATTCCACTTCAATTATCAATATCATTATTTCTTGCGTATTTATTGAACAGGAAATTAAAGGCTTCATCTTTTTTCAGAGCTTCTTTTTTTATTCCTGTAATAGTTTCAGGAGTTGTAGTAACCATATTGTGGCAACAATTATTAGGATATGATACTGGTTTGATCAATAGGTTTTTGACAGGCGCCCGTATAGGTAAAATAGGCTGGTTGATAGATCCGGATGTGGCTATTTATTCTATTGCGGTAATGGCAACATGGAAAAATGTTGGATTATATGTAATACTATTCCTGGTTGGATTGCAAACAGTCCCTCCGCAGTATTACGAAGCTGCAAAAATGGAAGGTGCAACTTCATGGCAGCAATTTTATCATATTACTCTTCCAATCATAAATCCAACCATATTTATGGTGGTCATACTTTCAACAATAGGCGGGTTCTCTCTTTTTATAGAACCCTATATTATGACTGGGGGCGGACCACTGAATACAACCCTTTCAGCAGTTCTTTACATATATAAACAGGCATTTCAATATTATAATATGGGTTATTCAGCAACTCTCGGGTTTTTTTATGCAATAATAATCATGACGGTAGTAGTGCTTCAAAAAAAATTAATCGAAAAGGAGATCTGAAATGACAAACCGGTTATCTATTAGTAAGATCGGGGTGTATCTGGCGCTTATTATTGCTTCGCTCACCTTTATTTATCCTTTTATTTGGATGATCGGTGCTTCGTTGGCTTCTTATCAGGAAATAGGCACAATGACTTTTTGGCCAAAGAATCCCACATTGAACAACTTCAGATTAATGGTTGGTAAAATTCCAATTATGCGAAGTCTGATCAATAGTTTGCTTGTTGCTCTTTTTACAACCACTATTGTTTTGTTCACTGGGTCTGTTGTTGGATACGCATTGGCAAAAATGAGGTTTCGTGGACGGCAACTAATTTTTTACATTATTGTATTTACAATGTCTCTTCCTTTTCAGATCACTCTTATCCCAAATTATATAACAATAGTAAGTCTCAAGCTGGTGGACACCTACTTTGCGCTTATAATTCCATTTGCTGTCAGTGCTTTCGCTATATTAATGTTCCGTCAGGCATTTCAGGGTTTGCCGCAGGCTTTAATTGATGCCGCCCGGCTGGATGGTTGTTCAGAGATGGGAATAATATTCAGGATACTTTGGCCGAATATCAAACCTGCTTTGATTACTGTTGCTATTCTCACTTTCATTGGTTCATGGAATGAAGTTCTATGGCCATTGATTGTCATACGGAACGAACAGTTGATGACCATGCCACAGTTAGTTACTCTTTTTGCAGTCGGCGGTCGGGCAGATAGTCAGTTGGGTGTTAAAATAGCGGCTGCAGTTTTATTGGCTCTTCCGGTTATGATAGCATTTTTATTTTTTCAAAAGCATTTTATTCAAAGCATGGCCTCAACAGGCTTGAAAGATTAATCAATTAATTAATTCGTGAATGAAAGTTATAAAAAGTAATATAAGATTATACGCATCGGCAGAAGCAGTTATTAATCAGTTTTTGGTTCTGCCTGGTAAGGATCGTGTAAAACATATTGTAGAAAGAGTAAAAGACTTTAGTGAAGAAGAAGTTAGTAAATGTTTATCTGATATAATTCATGACTTTGCTTCAAGGCACAGAAATATAGAAGAGGTCTTGCTTGACCATTTTAATAAAGTGAGTCTCCAATATTCTAATGATATTTCAACATTTTCTCGTCCCAGAAAATTAGTATTGGGTGCATTCTTCACAAAAGAATATTCAATACATACTGCTGCTTTATTTAATCCATCTATTGTTTCCCATCCTGATCAGAAAAACCTCAGTTCAGATCAGCAACGTTTTATCATGAGCTTAAGGGCTACAGGTGAAGGTCATATTTCATCCATAATTTTTAAAACAGGTATTGTTGAT
>JBJMLT010000279.1:0-2334 GCA_045805165.1 Flavisolibacter sp. | reverse complement strand
TTTGATAATTATTCCTAATTACTTAATTAATTTTAAGAAACAAATTGAGTCTGGATCCAGGGCATGTTTAATTGAAAATTAATAAGGCAACTTATACTATTAATTCTTAAGTATGCATAAGTAAATTCCCTTGTATTTTCCCTATCTTCTAGATCTTGGATGTCTTTATCAATTCAAATAATAAATTTGAAGTTTGTGTGACAATTTCCTCATCATCTGAAAACGGAAAACATGGGTTATTAGGCACCGGGCTCTCGTAATTCTCCTTAGCTTTATTGTGTTTCTAGCTTCTGGGTTTCGAGTTCTGTTTGGATTGTAGGAGTTTCAATTTTAGTCTGTTTGATATAGATGAATCAACCTTTTGTTAATTACTCATCCTATTTTCACTTCCATAGGTATTGATATTTGGAAATATGGTTTAAATGTAATAGTTGCATTTTTATGTTTGAAAAAGATTTTCTAAAGGCCGAATTGCTTCAAATGGTGATCAGTATGTTTATAAATATGCATCCCCCATTGATCACTGGTTAATTTTCCAAAAAAAATATGTGGAGAATAATTTCTGTTTTTACCGCCTATATAAACTTCATGCAGATTAGATAAGTATTTTGCTTTTTCTGTTTCAAAATCATAATTTCCTGAAATCTTAAAATCTTTTGGTGTTGGACTGCCCTTCCCAAAAGGTTTGTCATTATATAAAATATTTTTAAACATCTTCATGAAGAAATTAGGTTTGCCTTTCGTTTGAATCTTCCCGAGAGGCGCCTCTACCGTCAAATTTAGATGATGAAGCATTTGTGAAACATTCATTTTCCCCCATAATGGAGTTGAGTTCCTGGTCAGCTTCCCCAGCCTATCAATTATATTTTCATAACTCGACTTTTCAAAAATTGAATTCATATTATTAATTTTATTGATGTTGCTGTTGTAATGAAAACCAGTTCCCTGAATCATCAGAAAAGACAGCTTCAATTCCAAATGGCGTATTCCTGGGTTCTTTTTTAAATACAACTCCTTTCCCCTTTAATTCTTCATATGTAGCGTAAATATCGTTGCACTTTATAACGCCAAAGCCTAATGTTCCTCTATTAATCAATTTGCTCATGGTATTAGCTGCCTCCTTACTAAAAATCATCCCTTCACGTACCGGCATTAAAATAATTTCCAGGTCCTGCCCTTTTGGACTTACAGTGAGCCATCTCATAGTAGGTCCAAGAGGGACATCAGTCTTAACCTCAAATCCTAACTTGTCGGTATAAAACTCATAAGCACTATCTTGATCTAATACATAAATAGTCGTATGAGTCATTTGTAAATCCATATTAGTAATTCTTTCATTTAAAGATATTAACTAAGAACGCGTAACCAATTCTTCAAAATTGCTATTTTAAAAAGCTATATACCGGAAAAGCAAGCAGGTATAAACTTAAAAGGATTTGATTCAGATTGCTTTCTTTTTTCTAAATAAGCTTTCCTGAAGGCTTCTGGTGTTTGTCCTAAACGCCTTTTAAATAAACTTATGAAAGAAGGGACGCTTACAAAGCCCACCGAATGACAAATATCTTCAATGCTCATAGTCCCCTTCAAATATAATTTTGCTTTTTCAATTCGAACTCGCTGTAAATACTGATTTGGAGTGTACACATATATCAATTTAAATGTTCTGATGAAATGAAATTTAGATAAAAAAGCTTCACCGGTAATTTGATTAAGATTGATGCTTTGGGAATAGGAATTGTCAATAAACAATTTAGCCTGTACAATTCTCATATAGAGGTAAGCTTTGGGATACTGATCTTTAAGCATACGTTACACAAACTTATTTTGGACTCATTGTTAAATACATACATTCTTCATATTCCTTTAAGCTTCCTTATTAAATGGTAAGAGCTAGCTAGAATGGGTATAAAGGTCAATGATTGATTGTATTTATTCAAATAATCGACTTAAGAAATTAAAAAAATGTTTTCAACGAAAAACATTAGATATCTCTAAGCAATTGGATTCATTAAATTTAATATCATAAAGCCGATGTTTATCAATTTGTTTTTAGATCTTTAGTTTCGCCTGATGCTGATCAACTTTATAAGCGACGCAATTAAAATCTCAAAACCGAGTGTTCAGCTAGAATTATTTTCTTCATCTACTGGTCGTTTAATATCCGAATTAAAATAGGTTAATAAACAGATTACTTTATAGAAGTTATAGTCACATATAAATTTCTTTTCATTTTCTTATCCTTTTTTTTCAGGATTACAGGTTTAAATCAGCGAATCTTTGCTATTCCAAGTTATTTCTCAACTCGAATTGGACTGTAATACATGTTCCTGAGCC
>JBJMLT010000278.1:0-2128 GCA_045805165.1 Flavisolibacter sp. | reverse complement strand
TTTTTCAGTAGAATTGTGACCCCGAAAGTTTATCTACTAATTTTTTAATTTTAAAAACTAAAAATTACAATCATGGCAGAGACTAGACCGACTGCAAGTGCAACATCTTCAGTTAAGGCTACATCAGTTCAGGCAAAAAAAAGTAGTAATGCCATTTCCTGGCTGGCACCGATAATTTGTATTGTGGCAGGTTATTGTATTTGGAGATTTATTTTAGGAGATCCTTCTCATTTTAATAAGCCCGATAACAATGGAGGATTCTGGCCTCAGCATGATGATGCGAAAGATGCGCTGCACCGTATCTACACCGGTGGGATCATTGTACCTCTTTTAATAGGCTTGCTATTAATGGTAATTACATTTTCAATTGAACGTTTCCTTACCATTAGTAAAGCATTAGGAAAAGGATCCATTGCAGATTTCATCAGGAAGGTACAATATCATCTTGCTAACAGAAATGTTGACGCTGCTTTATCTGAGTGTGATAAACAACGCGGATCTGTTGCCAATGTAATGAAAGCCGGATTGCGTCGCTATAAAGAAATGATCGGCAATACAGAACTTGATACGGAGCAAAAAGTCCTTGCCATTCAAAAAGAAGTAGAAGAGGCAACCGCCCTTGAATTGCCAATGCTATCAAAGAACCTTGTATTTCTTTCTACTATTACTTCAGTTGGTACATTGATCGCCCTGCTAGGAACGGTAATGGGTATGATACGCTCCTTCTCAGCGCTTGGAGCTGAAGGTGGAGGTAATGCAGGAGCCCTGGCGGTAGGTATTTCTGAAGCTTTGTATAACACAGCCTTAGGTATTGGTACATCGGCACTGGCATTGATCATGTATAATGTATTCACTACAAAAATTGATAGCATAACCTATGGTATTGATGAGTCTGGTTTTACATTAACACAATCTTTTGCTTCCTTATACAAATAAGAAGCAGCAGTTTTATGGAATTTTGAACCAATTGAATCTCAATACAAAATCATTTAAGAATGCCAAGTGTTAAAATACCAAGGAAAAGTTCGGATACTGACATGACCCCCTTTGTGGATGTTGCATTTCTTATCCTGTCCTTTTTCATGCTGGCGACCAAGTTCAAGCCACCGGAGCCTGTTACTATTACGACCCCGCATTCTGTATCTGCAGATAAGCTTAAGCAACAGGACGCCATCAATATAGATTTCGATTCAGCAGGAAGAGTTTTCTTTTCAATGAATGTAAAGTTGAATTCGGATGAGAACCTTAAGCTTGATCTGATCCAAAAGATCAATCAGGCTAAGAATTTAGGATTGACTGCACAGGAAATGGACAATTTCAGAAAGAGTACTGTTGTAGGAGTTCCTTTTTCAGGCTTAAAGCAATTATTGAGTGTGGATCCTATTCATAGGCAACAAATAAGACAGCCAGGGATACCTGTTGATTCCACTAATAATGAGCTTACTGTCTGGATCAACAATGCGATCACAACATTCCAGGGACATCAGGTTGACTATATGATCAAGGGAGATAATAATGCAAAGTATCCTTCTTTTAAAGGAGTAATGGATGCCTTGCGTGCGAATGACCAGTATAAGTATAAGCTGATCACAGATCCAAAAGCGGTACCTCCGGGAACAGATCTTTATGTTGAAAGAAATAAAAAGAAATAAAATTTATTAATTTAAAAACAGAATCATATGGCTTCAATAGATGCTTCTGCCGGTGATAGTGGCCATAAGAAAGGCCCGGGAGTGAAAAAAGCCAAGAAGCTTTCTACACGTGTGGACATGACGCCCATGGTTGATCTGGGATTTTTGCTCATAACATTTTTCATATTTACAACAACAATGAGCACACCAGCTACCATGAAGCTGATCATGCCAAAAGATGATAAAGATCAAAAGAACCAGACGGAGATCAAGGAATCTGATGCATTGACCATTCTTCTTGGAAAAGGCAACCAGGTATATTATTACATGGGACAAATAAAACCTGATGGTTCCAATTTTACTTCCAGCACCTTTTCGGACATCAGGAAGGTAATAAGCGATAAAAAGAAGGAAGTAATGCGTCAGGGAGAAAGTCTTGGATATCCGAAAGATACCCTTGACAGGGATTTTGTAGTGGTTATAAAGCCTAATAAGGA
>JBJMLT010000277.1:0-2183 GCA_045805165.1 Flavisolibacter sp. | reverse complement strand
ATGGCTTTGTAGTTCCACCGGCTAATTATTTAACTATGTCAGTTCAGGATCAGGACCAATATGATTTGGATCAGATCTATTCTATTCTGAATAAAGAAATTCTACCTCTTTATTATGATGACAACAGCACCTGGCGCCAAATTGTAAAGAATGGAATGAGAGATGTTCAGATAAGATTTGATAGCAATAGAATGGCTGAAGAATACTATGAATTGTTATATAAAGCAGATTATGCACTTGATGATATGGCCTATTGAAATTGCTTTACCAATTCATGTATTTGTTTACTGGCCGGATAAAATCCAGTCAATTTATTTATGATCCCTTCTACTAAAGCGTCAGGACATGAAGCGCCACTGGTAATCAAAATAGATATGGGTAGCTTATCAGGCAGATAATTGGTTGAGATCATTTCAGTATGCCGGTGGATGTCGTAATGACTTATGGTGTTTTCGTTTAATAATCTGCTCTCATCAGAAATAAAATAAGTAGATAATTGCTTTTCGCATAATTCAACTAAATGGGAAGTATTCGATGAATTATATCCTCCTACAACTATGGCAAGATCAGCTTTAATTGTTAGCATTCCAGTTACAGCATTCTGATTATCATTAGTTGCATAACAAAGTGTGTCTCTTGTATCAGCAAAGTAATCCTTTATAGTTTCATCTGATAATCTATATTTTTTTATCATTGTGTGCTTTAAAAAGTCTGCAATGGCCTGGGTATCACTTGCCAGCATGGTTGTTTGATTAACAACACCTATTCTTTTAAGATCTTTGCTAACATTAAATCCATCTGAGTATTGCCCTTTGAATTCAACGTAGAATAATTCTAATTCATTTTCCCCCAGAATATATTTCGAAAGCTTTTCAGCTTGTTTAAAATCATTAACAATTACAACAGGGGCATTTTGAGAAGCATGAGAAAAAGTAGCCCTGGTTTCTTCATGATCAGGTTTACCGTGAATTATTATTGTATAATTATTTTTGGCAATGACTTCACTTCTGTTCCAAACTTTTTCGACAAATGGACAGGTTGTATTATAATTTTCAACCTTTATTCCTGTATCCTTTAATTTTTTTTCTATTGGAAGGGTAGTTCCAAATGCTGGAATGAGGACTATGTCTTCAGGTTGTAATGATTCGAAAGGAATTAATTGGCTCCCATGGTTATCCTGAAGAAATTGAACACCATTCTTTTTTAGATCTTCATTTACAAACGGATTATGGATCATTTCACTTAACAGGAATATTCTTTTACCGGGATTTTCATCTATGGTTCTAAAAGCAATATCAATAGCATTTTCCACACCATAGCAAAAACCAAAATGACGGGCAAGATAAATTTTCAGTGGTCCAAAATCAAGAAGAGTGGGAGAGAACTCTTTCTTCATTTTATCCTGATCACGGCGCCTTTTTTTTATTGCAGAAATTAAAGGACTTCTGTATACAATTGGAACATCGAAGTTCTTCATTGTTTGCAAATTTAGTTTCAATTATGCTAAAAAGGTTATAAACCGTATTATCGTCAAATTGTGTCTTATTTTCACTCACTAACTATTTAAAATGAATAACAGCAAAGACTGGATTGGGTATAGCAATGTATATGAGGTCAACATAAGACAATATACGAGGGAAGGCACGTTTGCGGCCTTTGGACAGCATTTACCCAGGTTAAAAGATATGGGAGTACAAACGCTTTGGTTTATGCCTGTTACACCAATTTCAGAAAAGTTTAAAAAAGGATCTCTGGGAAGTTATTATGCATGTTCCGATTATTGTGCAATCAATCCTGAATTTGGATCACTCAAAGATTTCACGCAATTAGTACTATCTGCTCATGAAATGGGGTTTAAAGTAATTATTGATTGGGTTGCAAATCATACCGGTTGGGATCATAAATGGACTAAAGAACATGCTGACTGGTATGAAAAAGATGAAGCCACAGGAGATTTTAAAAGGGCTTCTGGAATGAACGATATCATTGAGCTTGATTTCAAAAATAAAGATATGCGCCGGGAAATGATAAAATCAATGAAATACTGGATTGATGAATGTGATATTGATGGTTTCAGGTGCGATCTGGCTTTTTGGGTTGAACTGGATTTTTGGCAGGAAGCTATACCCCAACTTAATAAAATCAAGCCTTTATTCTGGCTGGCAGAATTAGATCCCATAGAT
>JBJMLT010000276.1:0-2785 GCA_045805165.1 Flavisolibacter sp. | reverse complement strand
CACCAGTTTCGCTAAAAGATCTGCAAGGAAGTTCACTACTTTTTGTCTGCCTATAATACCTAAAGCGATCTTTATAACAGGTTGCAAAGCCATAATAACTGCAGGTAAGAATCTTTCAATGGCTGGCGCCGCACTTTGACCTGCAGGTAATTCTTTTAACTCGCGGATAAATTGATCTCTGGCTTCATTAAGAGAAGGAACATTAAAACCTGCCGTTTCATAATTATTATTCCTTTCTATATTCTCAAAAGAAGTTTCATATTCCGCAACCAGGTTTTCCGCTTCATTCTGATCCGGAACAAAAAGCAATTGTGCTATATGATTATCTAACTCTGTTTGAATTGCACTTAATCCACTTTCCGAACTGGTGTAACCACCTTCTGCCTCTTCAGCAGATTCCATGTTAAGGAATTTCTTAGCTAGTGTTTGAGCATAAGGCTGAAGATTTTTTGGAAGCTTGCCTATTGCGAATTGAAGTACTTTATTTAATAGTGGACGAATAAGACCCTTTATCTTATTGAGAATAATATTGATCGGTAGAAATTTACCAACAGCTGCAATTCCTTTTTTAGCAAGGTCAATACCTTTACCAACAATGGATTTCACTTTATTAAAGATCCCTCCAAAGAACTGCTCTTGGGCGGGGGAAAATTGAGAATGGTTGAATGGCAACTCAGCAAAAAAAGCTTCCACTTCTTTTTCAGAAAGATCACCCATGTTATTACCGGAGAAATATTCAGTCACTTTATCGATCATGGCCTCAGTTTCCTGTGCAAGTGGTTCAAAATAATCCCTGGACTGTCGTGTAACAAAGGGAATATAATTAGCACCCATTGCCACTTCACTGGTTATCTTGCTGCTCCAGGTGTCTTCAGCTTCAGCTGCAAGTTCGTATAGGGTATTTTCAAATTCCGTGTCGTGCAATTCTGACAGGAAGTTTACATATTCTTCGCCGGCTTGTGTTACTGAAGCCTGCGATGATGGCACTTCAAATGTTCTTGAAAAAGGACTATCTATTTCCTGCTGATAATTATTGAAAAATTGTTCTCCCGAAAATTGTTGTCTGGGTTCTTCTCTTGCAATGCTTACATCTGCAAAGGGAGTTTCGTATTGGGCCAACTCAAGGTCGTGCCCATTTGATCCATATTTATCCATAACCAAAAATTAGCTTTGATTGATAATGATAAATATAGCATTACAGAGAAACTGTTTCCTATCCCCCGAAAGGGTGAATTTCAAAAACCTTCACGGAGAAGTTTGAAGTTTGAAGTTTGAAGTTTGATGTCATCAGGAGCGAGATGCATTATTTTTCCAAACAGAAATTATTCAAGAAAAAAATTCTTCCACTTTAAACTAATTTGAAGAAGCAAAACGAAACTTACATTAATGAACTTCAAACCTCAAACCTCAAACCTCAAACATTCTTCCCCGTCTTTATACCTACTTATTTTCCGTTAAAACACTGTTGTTTGATTTAAAAATATACTTCAATTTTGAATTAAGGAATTATTCTTCTGCTGAGTTAATGTTATTTTTTTAATTGTCGCTTCCATCCTTGTGATTTCTCCTGTGATATTGATTAGAGCAATCCCTTTTTAACTTTTATGCTTCTTTCCACCTATGGGCACCATGTTATGCATACAGGTTTCCTCCACGCAGCTTCCTCAAAAGCAGGAACTGGAATTGCTTTATAATGAAGAATGGACAGCCAGCTCTGAAGAATTACTTCTTCAACGCCTGCATGAAATATTGGAATTGGTAAGGGATAATGGAGTTTCTATAAAAGTGCATCTGGATATAAATGTAAAAGATCCTTCAGAAGCTGTTTTTCTTTTACGAAAGAAATTAAATCACTTTAAAACACATTCCATTCAGCATCACAAGCTAAGCATAAGAGAAATTGAAATTCTCGGCCTTATTATGCTTGGATATACGAACCATGAGATCGCGGACAAATTATTTATCAGCTACGAAACAGTACGAAGCCATCGAAAAAATATTCTTACTAAAACAGGTGCATGTAATACCGCTGCATTGATCAATTATTATCATCAGACATTCTTCGAAAAATAACATTTAACCACGAAGGCACGAAGACACGAAGAATTTTTATTTGTCTTTCTTAAATTATAAAACTTAGCGACCTAGCGTCTTTGCGGTTAAACATTTCAAATTCTACACAGATTACGAATTAGGAAAATGTTTTGGCGGGCAGTAACGAAAAGATCATTCATTTTACTTCCTCCCCAGCATATATTAGCTGGAATGGTTGGCAATCTGATTTGAGCAATTCTTACACCTGCTGGATTATAGATCAATAATCCATCTTTATTGCATAAATACACATTGCCATTTCTATCGCATCCTATACCATCACTTGTTTCTTCAGTAAAGATCTTTTTGAACTTACATGTATGCGGATCATATTCAGATACGAATTTCTCAAAGGGCTTATTCGAACATATATAAAGAGTATGCTCATCCGGAGAAAGACAGACACCGTTAGGATATTGATATTTGTCGCATATTAATCGCAGCTCACCATTATTCCAGTAATAGACGCCAGCCAATGGCTGAAATTTTTCAGGATTTAATTTTCCATCTTTTAAGCCATAAGGAGGATCGCTGAAAAAGATTCTTCCATCTGAATGAATAATAAAATCATTAGGACTATTAAAAGGCCTGCCAAGAAAAGAGCTGATATAAGGTTCAATCTTTCCGTCTCTATACCTGGCAATTCCATGTCCGCCATGCTGGCATATCAGAAGATAACCTTCCGCATCAT
>JBJMLT010000275.1:0-3073 GCA_045805165.1 Flavisolibacter sp. | reverse complement strand
AATACCACCACGCTGCATTATGGCATCGGCTACTACTCCCATTAATCCTTTCTTTCCACCTCCATACACCATTTCAATTTTTTCTTCAGCAAGAATAGTAGCCAATTGAGCGGCGTGCTCACAGTATATTTTATTAGAGCCATTACGGGAACCACAGAATATTGCAGCCTTTGTGATTTTCATTTAATGAATTCAATCCCAAAAGGAAAACAAATTTTTATATCTTCAAAAATTACTTTTGCTTGCACCGCTTTGTTCATCTAAATAAAATATATGTCAGCAGGCCTGTTGTTCTCTTTTGTTATAGGATATTTTCTGTTATTGCTGATAGTTGCCTATTACACCTCACGAAATGCAAACAATGAGTCATTCTTTATTGGTAATAAAAATTCTAACTGGATGCTTGTGGCATTCGGAATGATTGGAACATCTTTAAGCGGAGTAACATTTGTAAGTGTTCCCGGAGCTGTGGGTAAACCATTCGTAAACGGCTTTGAAGCATTCAGCTATTTTCAAATTGTAATTGGATATGTACTTGGTTATTTTATTGTTGCGTATGTACTATTACCATTGTATTACAAGTTACAATTGACATCTATTTACAATTATTTAAATACCCGACTCGGCTTTATTTCTTATAAGACGGGCGCTTCTTTCTTTATATTATCAAGAACTCTGGGTGCCACTGCACGACTTTATTTAGTTGTTGCCATTTTACAGAATACGATTCTTTCCGGTTTTGGAATACCGTTCTGGCTTACTACTCTCATAATACTAATAATGATCCTGCTATATACGTTTGAAGGAGGCGTTAAAACAATTGTATGGACCGATACTCTGCAAACTACATGCATGCTATTTGGCCTGGTGATATGTGTTATATACATCCTTAAATCTTTACATCTCGGATTAGGAGAAGGAATTGCAACCATAAAGAATAGCCATTATACCAATATGTTCGTGTGGGATCCGAACAGCCGGTTATTTTTTCTTAAGCAGTTAGTAGCGGGCGCCTTCATAACCATTACCATGACAGGAATGGATCAGGAAATGATGCAAAAAAATATAAGTGTCCGTACGCTTAAAGATTCTCAGAAGAACATGATCAGCTTTTCGTTTATCCAGGCAATTGTAGTTCTTTTATTTTTATTCCTGGGCGGCCTTCTATATGTATATGCTAAAAGCATTAACGGAAGTTATCAGCAAGTGGCAGAAGGAGGCAAAGTTGTTACAAAGTTCATACTTGAAAATAAAAATGTAACGGGAGATGCTTTATTTCCAACTATTGCATTACATCAAGGCATACCAGCCATTATTTCTGTAATATTTATAATTGCATTAATATCAGCATTATTTCCGAGCGCTGATGGAGCAATAACAGCCCTTACTTCATCATTTTGCATAGATATACTTGGATTAAAAAGAAGAAAGGATCTAACTGAAGCAGGACAGCAACGATTAAGAAAATTCATTCATCTTGTTTTTGCTGTAGTATTTCTGCTTTTTGTAATGATGTTTAAATGGATCAACAGTTCCAGTATGATAACTGTCATATTAAAAGTTGCCGGATATACCTATGGTCCTTTATTAGGATTATTTTCTTTTGGTATTCGTACCAAAAGGGAGGTGAATGATAAATTGGTCCCCATAATAGCCATCCTTGCTCCAATACTGTGTTATTTACTGGATAAGTACCAAAACCTACTGTTTGGCAAATTTGAGATCGGACTGGAATTGATCCTTATTAATGGAACCCTGGTTTTTATAGGGTTACTATTGATCTCCCATAAAAGCGATCAGGCATCTATTGCAAGGAGTTGATACATTTGGATATGGAAATTACCGAACTAATTCCCGAACCGGTAGAGAAATATGCGGACAAGTATACATCTGAAGAAGATAGTTTACTAAAAGAAATAGCTGATTACACCTATAAAAACCATCCAAGAGCGCATATGCTTAGTGGTCATTTGCAGGGAAAACTCCTTGAAATGATCAGTCATATGGTCCAACCTTCCCGCATACTTGAAATAGGAACATTTACTGGTTACAGTGCTTTATGCTTAGCGAAAGGATTAGCCGCGGCCGGTTATTTGCATACAATTGAATTGAGAGAGGATGATGCAGCTACAGCTCAGAACTACTTTAACAGGTCTTTTTTAAAAGAAAAGATACGATTGCATATCGGTGACGCGTTAAAAATAATCGGTGAATTAGATGAATTGTGGGATTTGGTTTTTATTGATGCAGATAAGGAAAATTACATCAATTATTTTAACCTGGTTTTGCCTAAAATAAGGCAAAACGGCTTTATTTTAGCGGATAATGTGCTCTTTCACGGTCAGGTTTTAGAGAAAGAGATCAAGGGAAAAAATGCACAAGCCATCCAAAGATTCAATGATCACATCCTTCAAAGAAAGGACATTGAAAAAGTAATGATACCAGTGAGAGATGGACTGATGCTAATACGAAAAATTTCCTGACCGGGATAGCCCTGTAAATTTTATTAAAATCCATAGAGTCGTCAATTCCTAAGGAATACTGTGACTTTAATATCCATTAGCCTTTAAATGTTATCCAGATGAAAAAGCTCAAGCTGTACCTGATCTTTGTATTTGTTTTATCAGGCAATCTCATCTTTGCGCAGCATTCTGAAATTGTGAAACAATACATTGCAACCTATAAGGATATTGCAATGCAGGAAATGCAAAGAACGGGTGTTCCGGCTGCTATAACTTTAGCGCAGGGCATTCATGAAACAGAAGCAGGTACGAGTGATCTGGTAAGATCATCAAATAATCATTTCGGCATCAAATGTAAAGGTGACTGGACAGGTCCTACTGTGCATCATGACGATGATGCAAAGGGAGAATGCTTCCGCAAATATTCTGATCCAGCCGACTCCTATAAAGACCATTCAGACTTTTTAAGATACAGGCCTAACTATGCCTTCCTTTTTAAAATAGATCCTACCGATTATGAAAGCTGGGCCTGGGGATTAAAAAAGGCAGGCTATGCCACGAACCCAAAGTATCCTCAGATACTGATTAAAATTATAAATGATTATAACCTT
>JBJMLT010000274.1:0-2976 GCA_045805165.1 Flavisolibacter sp. | reverse complement strand
ACACATAACCTGCAACAATCTAATAAAAAATAATTTGGATTACTAAGCACTTTACAGAATTTCTGTGACAAACTCAATCATTCATCAGGTTTAAAAATTTCCGTTGATGTGCAGGGCAATTTAGATCGTTTCCACGGAGATCATGAACTTGCAGCTTATCGTATTTTACAGGAACTCACAAATAACATCATCAAACATGCGGAAGCGCAATGCATACATTTTTCTCTTTTACGCAAGAACAATGACATACTGCAAATATTTATCGAACACAATGGCAACGGTTTAAGCCAGGAAGAGTTTGAAGAAAAACTTTATAATAATTTATTTATTCCAGGGAATAAGACAGAATTGTCAAGAGATGAAATATTGGGATCTTTAAACCAGATACGTGAGATCTTAATTTATAAGCATAATGGCTTATTCTTAAATCTGCTGGATAACCTTATCAGTAAAGTGCATGTATTCGGTTTGCACTTTTCAGCGCTCGATATCAGGCAGGTAAGTTCTGTCCATGTTGATGTTTTGAACTCTATTGCACAAAAAGAATCTTTATTACCGGATGATTATGAAAAATTGACCGATAGTGATAAAATAAAAGCATTGACAAATTCTTCCGGAGCCGCTAATATGACTTTATATTCCGGAATAGAAAAAGATACATTAGAGTCTTTTAGAGTTATAAAAGACATTCAACAATTTAATGGAGAACAGGGTTGCAGCAGGTATATTATTAGTCATTGTAATAGCGCACTTAATGTTCTCGAGGTTTATGGACTTTTTTTGCTAAATGGATGGCAAAAGGAAAAACTATTCGTTGATATAGTTCCTTTGTTTGAAACCATTGATGATCTGAAGCGGGCTCCTGTAGTTATGAAAGAGCTTTATGAGAATAATGTGTATAGAGATCATTTGAACCGGAGAGGTAATAAGCAAACTATAATGGTTGGATTTTCAGATGGTACAAAAGATGGTGGTTATCTAATGGCCAACTGGAGTATTTATAAGGCAAAAGAAGAACTGACAAGAGTATCCAGAGAATATAATATTGATGTGATATTTTTTGATGGCAGAGGAGGTCCGCCCGCAAGAGGAGGAGGTAAAACTCATAAATTCTATGCATCAATGCGCAATAATATTTCAAATGAAGAAATTCAACTAACAATACAGGGACAGACAGTCAGTTCTAATTTCGGAACAGTAGATTCAGCCCAATACAGTATTGAACAATTATTGAATGCTGGAATCTCAAATGATCTTTTTTACAAGAAAGAGCGGACATTGGAAAATAAGCAGGATCAACTATTACAGGAGTTGGCAGATATTAGCTTCGAATCCTATAAAGAACTAAAGGGCCATCCCGATTTTCTTAGTTACCTGGAGCATGTTAGTCCGCTGAGATTCTATAGCGAGACAAATATTGGAAGCAGACCTGCAAAAAGAGGGAAAAGTTCACGGTTGGATTTAAAGGACCTCCGTGCCATACCATTTGTTGGTGCATGGACTCAACTTAAGCAAAATGTACCTGGATATTATGGGGTTGGCTCTTCGTTGCAGGCTTTGGAAAAGAAAGGGAAATTCAATGAGCTGAAGGAATTGTATAGTTCATCTTTATTTTTCCGCACACTTATGGACAACTGTGAAATGGCTATGAAGAAATCGTTTTTCCCATTAAGTGCCTATCTTTCAAATGATCCGCAGTATGGAGAGATATGGAATATGATTTATGGAGAGTTTGAGCTTACACTTAAATACTTATTCATGCTTTCTGGCAAGAATGAATTAATGGCTGATTATCCGGTCGAACAATTATCCATTCAAATGAGAGAAAGAATTGTATTGCCTTTAACTACTATTCAGCAATATGCTATAAATCGTATTCGTGAATTGGAGGCAACAAATGCTGAGAATCCAATTAAAGAATCATTAGAACGATTAGTAGTTCGGTGCTCCTTCGGAATAATAAATGCGGGTCGTAATTCAGTGTAGAATCGTCATAAATTAATCTGCAAATTAATCTATAAAAAGAATTTGATGAGTTCAATAATGCAGGTCCGACGTAGTTATTGACGATTGACGATTGACGATTCACGATCTTTCATTGTTCTATCAAACTCTTATCCTTGCTTTCCAGCAACGAATAGCCCATTAAATGTTCATCCACTTTACGGGCGCATTCTCTGCCTTCACTGATAGCCCATACTACCAATGATTGTCCTCTGCGCATATCGCCGGCTGTGAAGATCTTCGATATATTAGTTTGATAACTTCTTTCAGAAGCTTTTACATTACCTCGTTCATCCAGTTCAACTCCTAATTCATTTAATAGTCCATCATGTTGAGGATGAACAAACCCCATCGCTAACAATGCCAGTTCACACGGTATTTCTCTTTCACTTCCGGCCACTTCTACAAATTGAGAAGGCCTTCCATCACCTGAGGACTTCCATTCCAGGTCAACGATATTTAAAGCTTTTAAATTACCATCGTTATCACCTATGAACTCTTTTGTAGCAATAGCCCAATGTCTGTGTGCTCCTTCTTCATGTGAAGAAGTAGTCTTTAAAACCATAGGATAGGTTGGCCAGGGCATATAAGGAGTTCGGCCTTCCGGAGGCTTCGGTAGTAACTCGAATTGAGTAATAGATAACGCTTTTTGCCTGTTAGATGTTCCCACACAGTCACTGCCCGTATCTCCGCCACCAATTACTACTACATTTTTATTCGTAGCAAAAATATCTTCTTCACAAACTTCTATATTACTTACCCTTTTATTTTGTTGCTTTAAAAAATCCATTGCATAATGAATTCCTTTAAGTTGTCTTCCGGGAATATCCAGATTACGCGGTATAGTTGAACCACCAGCTAATACTATTGCATGGAACTCTCTCAGCAAGTCGTTGATGCGAACATTCACACCAACATTGGCATTGCACTTAAAAACAACACCTTCTTTTTCCATAAGCTCAATGCGTCTTT
>JBJMLT010000273.1:0-2038 GCA_045805165.1 Flavisolibacter sp. | reverse complement strand
TCGAGCAATGCATTGTTTATGTCGGTTATTGTTGCGTCGGTAAACATAGTTTAAAATGCTGTCGGCTTTGGGCTTTCAGCAATCGGCAATCGGCAATCAGCTGAGGCAATACTCAACGATGTTCAACCACTATCCCTTCGAGATCGTAATCAAATGCCTTTGTAATTCTTATATTATAAAAATTACCAGGATGCAATTTACTACCGGAAGAAATGATAACCTCATTATCCACTTCCACACTATCAAATTCAGTGCGACCTAGGTAGCGGCCGGCTTCTTTTTTATCTACTATAACTTTGAGCTCTTTACCAATCTTTTCCTGGTTCTTTTGAAAGCTTATTTCCTGTTGGACAGCCATAATATCTTCTGCCCTTCTTTGCTTTTCTTCAGAAGGAATATTGTCTTGCAGGTCATAAGCCGAAGTATTTTCTTCATGTGAATATGTGAAGATGCCTACCCTATCCAATCTTTGCTCTTTCAGAAATGTTTTTAATTCTTCTACATCATCCAGCGTTTCATGAGGAAAGCCGGTTATTAAAGTTGTTCTTATGCAGATGCCGGGGATAGTTTGTCTTATAATACCAATCAGGTCCTCCATTTCTACCCTAGTTATCTGACGGCGCATAGCCTTCAACATATTATCTGCAGCATGTTGCAAAGGCATATCGATGTATTTACAGATATTGTCACGTTCTTTGATAACGTCCAATATTTCCAAAGGGAACTTATGAGGATAGGCGTAATGTAGACGGATCCATTGAATGCCTGGCACATCGCTAAGTCTTTTCAATAAGTCGGATAGCATGCGCTTTTTGTAAAGATCAAGTCCATAATAAGTAAGCTCCTGAGCGATCAGCATGATCTCTTTGACGCCTTTTTTAGCAAGACTTTCTGTTTCTTTTACGAGATCGTCTATAGATCTGCTAACATGTTTGCCTCTCATTAAAGGAATAGCGCAAAATGAGCAGGTTCTGTTACATCCTTCCGATATCTTCAGATATGCATAATGCTGGGGGGTAGAAAGCAACCGTTCGCCTAAAAGCTCGGATTTATAATCAGCTTCAAATTTCTTAAGAATGAGGGGCATTTCCATTGTACCGAACCAGGCATCCACTTCCGGAATGGATTGTTCCAGATCGTCCCGGTAACGCTGGCTAAGGCAGCCGGTAACATATACCTTATCCAATCTGCCTTTTTGCTTAAGCTCTACCTGCTGTAAAATGGTGTTTACGGACTCCTCTTTTGCCTTATCGATAAACCCGCAGGTATTGACTATTACAATGTTATGGTCCTTTTTACTGCTTTCATGCACCACGTCAATTTCATTAGCCATGAGCTGGCCGCTGAGCATCTCGCTATCCACCATATTCTTACTGCAACCGAGAGTTATGATGTTGACCTTATCCTTCTTTAGAGTCCTTGCTTTCATGAATTTGCAAAGGTAAATTGGTTTATTGGGTTAAATAAGTTAATTAGGTTTATTAACTTAATTGACTCAATTACCCCTGATCAACAGATGATCCTTACCTCTAATTGATCACATACCTGAATGCAAGATCGAATTGAGCAGCATTGAATACATTAAAAGAAGAGGAAATTAAAAAAGAAGGCCTCCAGCCTAAAGATATATTTAATGGGAGTCTTTTAAATTTTTGATCTAATCCCATAGTTGGAGTAAAGTTTAAAGAATTAGAGGTTCCATAATTAATACCATTCCAATCGTAATAAACAGTCTTAGATGATTCGAAAGTAGGTCCGATACCGGCATACCATTTTAAGCCTGGAACCGGAGTAATCTTTCCATGGTATTGATATTCAATACCAAATAATTTTGTTAGATTTCCATATTGGAATCTAGCTTCCAGAACTCCGTGTTTTGAAACAAATCTTTTTGCAGAAACACCTACTAAATTTCCATAATCTATTCCTACATGGATTTGAAGACCAATTGAAGTTTTGTATTCAGGATATTCCTGGGCAAATGACCTGAAAGTAGAGAATGCAATAAGTAAAAAAGCAATAAAAACCTTTTTCATAG
>JBJMLT010000272.1:0-2050 GCA_045805165.1 Flavisolibacter sp. | reverse complement strand
GGCTTATTAGTCCATTCACTTTGATACATGTAATAAACATCTTTTGGAAAACCTGCAAGGTCTATAATGCCGAAATAAGAACTACGTGCAGGCCAAGGATAAGGTGTGGGCTCACCTATATAATCAAAGCCAGTCCATATATATTGACCTGAAAGAAAAGGATACTTTTTAATTTGTTTCCATGTTTCTTCATGTGTTGAACCCCAGGGTGTGGAAACATTATCATAGGCAGAAACGGTAAGGTCGGCTTTTCCTTTAGAAGTAGGTTTGTTGCGAATGTCTGACCACCGGCGGATACTATCAGATGGAATTAAATCATAATAGCCCCTTGTTTCCAATGCAGAAACAGTTTCTGTGGCAATAAATTTTTTACCAGGGAAACGATTATGAAATGTGCCATAATCTTTATGATCATAATTATATCCGATCAAATCAAGAGCACCTGATCTTATCAGAGGGTTTTTTGGGTAAGGATTACTTAAAGCTGATGTAATGGGCCGTGTAGTATCCAGTGATTTTATTATATTCACTAACTCTTTTGTAATAAATATTCCGGAAGAATCTTTATCATTCCATTGTTCCATTATTTCATTACCGATGCTCCAGATAAATACGGAAGGATGATTCCGGTCACGAAGAATCATATCTTCCAGGTCTCTTTTATGCCATTGGTCCCAAAACAGGTGATAATCATAAGGATTTTTTTGTTTTTTCCACATGTCAAAAGCTTCATCTATTACAATAAAGCCCATCTGATCACAGAGATCTAATAGTTCCGGGGCGGGTGGATTATGAGAGGTGCGAATGCCATTGCATCCCATTTCCTTTAATATTAGTAATTGTCTTTTTAATGCAGCTTTGTTAACCGCTGTTCCAAGACATCCAAGATCATGATGATTACATACACCATTAATTTTTACAACTTTCCCATTTAATAGAAATCCTTTGTCTGAATCAAATTCAAAAGAACGGATACCAAAAAAAGTAGAGTATTCGTCTGCAACTTTTCCATTTAACAATAGTTGGGTAACTGCTTTATATAAATAAGGCTTATCAACTGACCAAAGTGTTGGATTATTTATTATAAATCTTTGCCTGGTTATAAACTGGCTATCTTTTAATAATACAGGACTACTATTCCTGGCTACCTGTTTTCCTGCATTTGTAAACAGGGTGGTGATGGCAGAAACATTTTGTAAACTATTTGCAGGTATATCAATTGTTGTTTCTAATTCAATTTTAGCTGATTTGCTGTTTATTTCAGAAGTCGTTATATGTGTTCCATTATATCCAATATGTAGTTTATTTGAAATTGTCAGCCATACATTGCGGTAAATGCCAGATCCGGAATACCATCTTGAATTCGGTTGTTGAGAATTATCAACCCTTATTGCTATTACATTCTTTTGATTACCATATTTCAGGTAAGGCGATAGATCATATTGAAAAGAAATGTATCCGTTTGGCCTTTTACCTAAATAATGTTCATTGATCCAGACTTCGCTATTGCAATAAATTCCATCAAAATTAATTGCTACAAATTTATCTTTTGTGGAAAGAGGTAATGTAAATACTTTTCTATACCAGCCAATTCCACCTCTTAAAGCTCCACCTCCGGTTCCGGTTGGACTTTCTTTATCAAATGGAAGTTCAATGCTCCAGTCATGAGGTAAATTTAAATTTCTCCAACCGGCATCATCAAATGATAACCTGAGTGCTGAAGAATTATCGCCAAGGAAAAACTTCCATCCATTGTTAAAGCTTTGCGTCCTTTCTTGTGTTACTTGAGCAATTAGGCTATTTGATATTAGTAAAATGGTTACAGCAATAACCGAAATAATGTATTTTTTCATTGGTAGTGTTATCGTAACCTTTAAATTAAAGGAAAAGAAACAGATATTGGTAAGTTCTATCTGATTTTAAGCATTTTGAATATTCCTAAATATTCTATCTTTTAAATTCTTACAATGAACTATATAATATTGTCTTTTCTCCAGGTATAAAGGAGGTAAACGTAGATAATCATAAATAAAAAAGTCACCAAATTATT
>JBJMLT010000271.1:0-2121 GCA_045805165.1 Flavisolibacter sp. | reverse complement strand
TTTTTTGAAGCCATTGAATTTTTAAAAACGCTGAACATTGTCAACGGTGAATATTTTATTAATGATCATTTGTCAGCAGGAAAAAGAATATTGGCGGAAGGTGCGCAGGGCAGTATGCTTGACATTGATTTTGGAACATTCCCATTTGTTACATCTTCAAATACTATTTCAGCAGCAGTTTGCAATGGATTAGGAGTAGCGCCTCAAAAGATAAGGGAAGTAATTGGAGTAAGTAAAGCTTATTGTACCAGGGTAGGGGGAGGCCCGTTTCCAACAGAATTAAATGATGAAATTGGGGAGCAGTTACGCAAAATAGGAAATGAGTTCGGAGCAACCACTGGCCGGCCAAGAAGATGCGGATGGATGGATCTTGTGGCATTGGACTATGCCTGCATGCTTAATGGGGTTACTCAACTGGTTATTACAAAAGCCGATGTGCTTGATGCATTCAATGAATTGAATATTTGTACTGAATATAAGATCAATGGGAAATTAACTTCCGAAGTTCCTTTTCAATTGATCCAAAATACCTTGGAACCAATTTATAAGCAATTCCCCGGCTGGAAAATGGAAAGCTCTATTATAAGGGATGGATCACAATTGCCTTCTGAAATGAAAAATTATATAGAGTTCATCAATAATAAGCTTAGTGCAAAGGTCCGGTATATTTCAAATGGGCCAGGCAGGGAACAGATTATAAAAATTGATTAACATATAATTTGGCACGATAAAAAAATGTTTTTAAAATTTGGTGAATTAAAATCTTAGCCTAAATTTTACACAGATAATCCAAAATCAATATGGCAGAAATTTTAGTTGAGGAAGCAATCTCTGAAAAATCATTAGCTGACGGAATAACAGCCCACGCTAAAAGAACATCCAAAACCAAAAAGGATGAAGATGAAGATGATAGCGAGGATGTTGCACCAGGTAAATCAGCGAAGAAAGGGAAAGGGGATGAGGATGATGACGACGATGATGATAACGTTGATGATGTAGAAGATGATGATGATTGGGATCCTGATTTTGAGGAATTCGATTTACCTAAGTCAAGAAAGGGAAAGAGTGATAGTAAAGGAGAAGAGGAAGAAGATTTCAAAGTGGAGGAAGAGGATTTTAAAGATTTGGACCTCTTTAATGATGGAGGTTTCGATGAGGAGGAAGAAGATTTTTAATAACAATTTCCACTAATTATAAAAACGCCAACTAACTGCACCTATCGTATTAATGATGTTGTGCAGTTAAAACAAAAGATGTTAAACTGGGTAAACCAGTTTAACATCTTTTGTTTTTTAGATAATCATCAATATAATTTTTCTCCTCATAAATATGAATGTCTAATAGGTGCAGGCGTTTCAGATTTCATATCTACAAATCGCATTGAAGACATAGATGTCTTTCTTTCACACAGTAAAGAAATAGTTTTTGGTCATTTAAATTATGACGTTAAAAATCTCATATATAATTTAAAACAGGCTAAATCAAATGAAATTGATTTTCCTCTCTACTATTTCTTTAGACCTAAGATCGTTTTAATGCTTAAAGGCGACGAACTAACAATAATTGCAAACGACCCAAATGAAATATTCAATGCAATTATGCAATCACATTCAGAAGAAGTTTATTCTAATTCGTATTTACAGATTCAGCAAAAACTGACCAGACAGAAATATATTCAAATAATAAAAAAGCTGCAAGAGCATATTGTGAGAGGTGATTGTTATGAAATAAATTTCTGTCAGGAATTTTTTTCTGAGAATGTAAGTATTGATCCTCTTTCTGTTTATAAAGGTTTAACGCAATTATCACCTAATCCTTTTTCTGCTTTTTACAGGTTAAATGATAAGTATTTATTGTGTGCAAGTCCGGAAAGGTTTATTCAAAAGATAAATAATGTGCTGCTTTCACAACCTATGAAAGGAACTATTAAAAGAGATCTTTTGAATAATGAAAATGATAAGCTCCTGGAACAGAAATTAAAAAATAGTACTAAGGATAGATCTGAAAATGTAATGGTAGTCGATCTTGTTCGAAATGATCTTTCAAGAGTTTGCTCTGTAGCTTCTGTTCATGTAGATGAATTGTTCGAAGTTTATAGTTTTCCGCAGGTACATCAAATGG
>JBJMLT010000270.1:0-6841 GCA_045805165.1 Flavisolibacter sp. | reverse complement strand
GTTTGGATCGCCACTTAGTGCAGCGACTATTCGTAATTCAATCTGAGAGTAATCTGCACTAATTAAAAGATGATTTTCATCTCTAGGAATGAAAGCCTTTCTGATCTCTCTTCCTCTATCTGTACGTATTGGAATATTTTGCAGATTAGGATTATTACTTGCCAGCCTTCCGGTTACTGCTACAGCCTGGCCATATGTTGTGTGGACCCTTCCTGTTTTTGGATTGATCAATAAGGGCAGTGCATCTACGTAAGTTGACTTCAGCTTTGAATATTCTCTATAAGCTAATATATTATCAGCAACCGGATGCACTACCGCCAATTTGCGTAATACATCTTCACCGGTTGCATATTGTCCTGTCTTTGTTTTCCTTGCTTTTGGATCCAGCTTCAGCTTTTCAAATAGAACTTCTCCTAATTGTCTTGGGGATCCTAAATTAAATCTCACACCTGCTGATTCATATACTTTTTCCTCATGTACCCTAGCTTCAATATCCAGCACTCTTGAATATTCATTTAAAAAGCTGGTATCTATTTTTACTCCCTCATATTCCATATCAGTTAATACAGGAACTAAAGGATTCTCTACTTCATTAAATACTTTTTCTACCTCACATTTCTTCAGCTTAGGAATAAAGATGGATTTAAATTGTAAGGTTACATCAGCATCTTCTACTGCATATTCTTTTATCTTCTCCAGCTCTACATCCCGCATGTTCCCCTGGCCCTTTCCTTTTTTACCAATCAATTCTTCAATATGTATTGGTTCGTAATTAAGATATTTGGCACTAAGCCAATCCATATTGCTTTTACCATCCGGCTCTATAAGATAATGGGCAAGCATGGTATCAAATATTTTTCCTTTGAGTTCAATACCATACCATTTCAGCATCAGAAGATCGTACTTGATATTATGTCCGATCCATATCTTGCTGTTATCATTAAACAACTCTGCAAAGCGGGAAAGAATATTCTTAGCTTCTACCTGGTTGTCGGAAGGAATGGGTACATACCATCCATGACCAGGCTTAATAGAAAAGCTTAATCCTACCAGGTCTGCATTATTAGCATCAATACCGGTAGTTTCTGTATCAAAAGAAATTTCTGTATGCTTTTTTAGTTCTTCAAGAAGCATTTTGATCTCCGCGGGGCTTTCTACAAGCTCATATTCATGAGGTGTATTGGTAATATTTTTCTGTGGTTGAATAACAGTGATCACTTCAGGTTCTTCAATAGCTGTTTCTATACCACCACCAAAAAGATCGGTCTGTACACCTACTGTTGATTTTCGCAATACTCCACCACCATCGCCATTCTGATCGTCGCCCAATAAACGCTTACTGATGGTTTTAAATTCAAGCTCCATAAATACTTCTCTCAACAGATCTTTGTTCCAGTCTCTTAACAGAAAGTCTTCTTCGTGAAAATCTACCGGCACACTGGTTATTATAGTAGCGAGCTTTTTGGACATGATAGCATTTTGCTTTCCTGTGCGAATCTTTTCTCCTAATGCACCTTTAATATTATCTGCGTTAGCCAATACATTTTCCAATGTTTTATATTCAGTAAGAAGCTTGCATGCTGTTTTTTGACCTACACCCACAATGCCTGGAATATTATCAACTGCATCACCCATAAGTCCAAGTATGTCAATTACCTGATCAACAGAATCTATGCACCATTTTTCACATACTTCCTTAGGACCCATAATTTCTACTTCACCCCCCTGGTAGCCTGGCTTGTATATTTTTACCTTGTCGCTTACCAATTGTCCATAATCCTTATCAGGAGTTACCATGAATACTTCATAACCTAATTGTTCTGCCTGCTTGCTTAATGTACCTATAACATCGTCTGCTTCGTATCCATCGCTTTCAATAATAGGAACATTCAACCCTTTAATGATACGCTTGATATCAGGAATGGCGGCTGTGAGATCTTCAGGGGCTTCCTGACGATTGGCTTTGTACTCCACAAAATCGGTATGGCGTTCAGTAGGAGCGGCAGTATCGAAGCATACAGCCATGTGGGTAGGCTTCTGGTTATTGATCAATTCTATTATTGTATTCGTAAACCCGAATTGGGCATTGGTATTTCTACCTTTTGATGTGATCCTTGGATTGCGAATCAGAGCATAATATGCCCTGAAAATAAGGGCATACGCATCCAGCAAAAACAGTCTTTTGTCCATTGGGCTAAGTTAATTAAGAGATATGAGAGATAAGGTGGTTGAAAGTTGAAAGGTTTGCAAGTTAACAAGTTGACTAGAGAAGGGCCTTAAACGACAAAACCCCGCAATGCGGGGTTAGTCTTTGATTATCTAGGGGGTTAGTAGCTAAATTAGTTGAAAGACAATTTCTTCTCGGAAGCAGTAACTTCCGGAGTTATTGTAGCAGGTTGATTTTTGCCAGCCTTATTCAAGTATTGCTCGGGATTGTTAACCAAAACAGTGCCTTGTACTGCTGCAGCGCTTGGAGCAGATTTATGAGGCGCTAAATCCTGTTGATTAATGTCCTTGTGAATGAAATTGAGATAAAGTGCGAAGAAAAGTAAGTTAAGTGCAAAGAAATTAAGAACTCTGTGAATGCGCTTTTTCATAAAGATAGGATTTGTTTGGAAGGACTAAAGTATAAAACGAAGCACATATGTGCAACTCCTTAGTCAATTTTTTTATTAATCTAGTAAAAATACGTGTGGGAGGCAGCTATCGGCTATCGGTAGTCGGCTATCAGACTTTATTACCTGTGCAAATGATTATATATAAGAATTGGTTAATGCCTTTTTGAATACTAGTTATTTCATTTGTTCGAGGCGTTTTTGCATTAAGAACATTTCGTCTCTTAATCTAGCGGCTTCCATAAAATCCATGTCGCGTGCAGCTTTTTCCATTTCTTTTTTAGTACGTGCAATAGCTTTCTCCAATTGAGGTATGGTGGTGTATTCTGCTTCGCTTTCAGCAGCTTTGGTAACTATTTCGTCTACTGCATAAGGTGAATCGGGATCATAGCCTTTGATATCCAGAACGGAAGTTTGAGCCATTACCTGTTCAACGGATTTGAGTATGGTTTTCGGAGTGATGTTATGTATAATATTATAGGCGATCTGCTTTTCTCTGCGACGATTGGTCTCGTCAATAGTTCGCTGCATACTTTCTGTCATGGTATCTGCATAGAATATAACAAGCCCATCTACATTACGAGCTGCACGACCTGCAGTCTGTGTAAGCGAACGTTCGTTTCTAAGGAATCCTTCTTTGTCTGCATCGAGTATGGCAACAAGTGAGACTTCCGGAAGATCTAAACCTTCCCTTAAAAGGTTTACTCCTACAAGAACATCTATCTTTCCCAGTCTGAGGTCTCTTAATATTTCAATACGTTCGAGAGTATCCACTTCGCTATGGATATATTTGGAGCGGATATCTATACGCTTCAGATATTTATCCATTTCTTCAGCCATTCGCTTCGTTAGTGTGGTAACAAGAACTCTATCACCTTTCTTTACTCTCTTGTCTATTTCATCTAAAAGATCATCTATCTGGTTTACACTTGGACGAACTTCAATGGGAGGTTCCAATAATCCTGTTGGCCGAACTACCTGCTCAACCACTACTCCACCTGTTTGCTCCAATTCATATTCTCCGGGGGTTGCGCTTACATAAATGATCTGATTTAATAGAGTTGAAAACTCGTGGAAATTGAGGGGTCTGTTATCAAGTGCTGAGGGGAGGCGGAAGCCATAATCTACCAATGTGAGCTTACGGCTACGGTCGCCACCATACATACCACTTACCTGAGGAATAGTTTGATGGCTTTCATCAATGACACATAGAAAATCCTTTGGGAAGTAATCTAATAAGCAGAAAGGCCGGGTACCAGGTTTTCTGCGGTCGAAGAACCTAGAATAATTTTCTATACCGTTACAGAAGCCTAATTCACGGATCATTTCCAGGTCATATTCTACCCTTTCCTTCAAGCGTTGGGCCTCAATGTATTTACCTGCTGATTTAAAATAGTCCACCTGGGCCTGCATTTCATCCTGTATCTCATACAAGACACTCTGAATCATATCTTTAGGAGCTACATAGAGATTAGCGGGGAAAATAGCCGCATCATGAAGCTTCATCATTCTCTTACCACTTTGCACTTCGATGCTTTCAATATCTTCTATTTCATCCCCAAAGAAAGTAATGCGGTAACCATAATCAACATAGGGAAGGTTAACATCGACAGTATCTCCCTTAACGCGAAAGGTTCCTCTATTAAATTCTATAGAGGTACGATTATAAAGAGAATTAACAAGAGAATGGAGAAATCCCTGGCGGGAGATCCTTTCTCCCTTTGAAATGCGAATTATACCATTTTCATAATCGGTAGGGTTTCCCATACCATATATACAGCTAACACTGGCGACCACAATAATGTCCCGCCGTCCAGAAAGCAAGCTGGAAGTTGCTCTTAGTCTTAATTTGTCCAGCTCCTCATTAATATTCAGATCTTTTTCAATATAGGTATCGGTCGTAGGCATGTAAGCTTCCGGCTGATAATAATCGTAATACGAAACAAAGTATTCTACTGCATTATCAGGAAAGAATTGCCTGAATTCACCATAAAGCTGGGCTACGAGAGTTTTATTATGGGTTAATACAAGAGTTGGCCGTTGAACATTCTGGATGACATTAGCAACTGTAAAGGTCTTTCCAGAACCAGTAACTCCTAAGAGCACCTGGTGCCTTTCGCCCTGTAAAATACCTTCTGTAAGCTCTTTTATAGCTGAGGGCTGATCTCCAGCCGGCTGGTATGTAGAAACTATGTTAAAAGGCATACTATCAAAAATTAAATACCCTGTTTATACGTTTATTTAAATAGCAGGCCAAGGTTTCAATCGTTTGAATTCATGAAGATACTATTGAAGGTCAGAAGCTTATATATATGGCAATATATTTGCCGGAAAAAAGGCGAACCGTTCGACTACGAAATTCTCAAGTATTGCCTCGTGCTGAAAAATCCAATGTGTTCCTCTTAATCCAATTTTTTAGAATAGCCGTGTAAGGTTTATGCCTATTAAACGCCGTTATAAAGCCTGTTTGTGGGAAGCACGAACAGGCTTTTTTTCACCCCTGTCCCCTAAAGGGGGACTTAGGTGTAAGAATACTTTCTTTAGCAATCAGCATGAAAGTAAAATCATATTTGGGTAGTTATAACTAAGTCTCCCCTATAGGGGGACAGGGGGTTATGCTGCGCCTTGTAATTCTTTTATCTTTTCGCGGATCTTTACTTCGATCTCATCGGCGAGCTGGGGGTTATCGCGTAATAATGATTTAACAGCTTCACGTCCCTGTCCCAACTTATCAGTATTATAACTGAACCAGCTACCACTTTTCTGAACAATTCCCATTTCTACTCCCATATCGATGATCTCACCGATCTTGGAAATTCCTTCTCCAAAAATGATATCAAATTCAGCTGTGCGGAAAGGAGGAGCAACTTTATTCTTCACCACTTTTACTTTAACCCTGTTACCTACTGCTTCTTCGCCATCTTTTATCTGGCTCATGCGGCGTATATCCAAGCGTACGGATGAATAGAACTTTAATGCATTACCACCTGTTGTAGTTTCCGGATTACCGAACATTACACCGATCTTTTCGCGCAACTGGTTAATGAAAATACAAACGGTATTTGTTTTGCTGATGGTTGCAGTAAGCTTACGCAAGGCTTGCGACATCAGCCTAGCCTGAAGGCCCATTTTGCTATCTCCCATTTCACCTTCCAATTCTCCTTTTGGAACCAGAGCAGCCACTGAGTCAATTACTACTACATCCAATGCACCTGAAAGAATGAGGCGGTCCGCAATTTCAAGGGCCTGCTCACCATAATCGGGCTGAGAGATAAGAAGATTATCTATATCCACTCCCAATTTCTGAGCATAGTTACTGTCAAATGCATGCTCGGCATCTATGAAGGCGCACATGCCGCCTTTTTTCTGAGCTTCTGCAATTACGTGAGTAGCAACAGTTGTTTTACCGGAGCTTTCGGGGCCATAGATCTCAATGACACGACCTTTTGGTAGCCCGCCTATTCCCAAAGCAGAATCCAGGCCGATAGAACCGGTGGAAATAACTTCCTGGGTTTGTTCGCCTTTTTCTCCCATCATCATTACACTTCCTTTTCCAAAGTCTTTATCGATCTTGTCCATTGTTAGTTTCAGTGCTTTCAGTTTTTCGCTATTTGACATGTTTTAGGTTTGAATAAGTTATAAGAATGCCGGGTTCAAATTTAGGTTTAAAACCATGTGCATCCAGAAAATTTTATTAAGAAGTAAAGCTAATTATTTTAGCATGAAATACCCAAATTATTTAGCGTGGAAGGGATAAAAAAATGTAAAAGTTTGGGGGGTGGAGTTGACAAGTTGACAAGTTGAAAGGTTAACAAGGTGATAGGTTGATAAGTTGGAAGGTTGACAAGTTGACAAGTTGGGAGGTTGGCTTATAGTTGGCTTTGAGTTGGCTTTGATATGGCTTTGATATGGCTTTGATATGGGTAGATTGAAAAAAGAATTCCTTTTGATTTAATTATTGCCAAATAAAGAGCAAATATATTGGTTAAATTTTTTTAGAATCTGGATCTTGAATTGAGTATGTTTTACTTTTTTTAAAGAGCCTTGCTATCGTCCGCATTGTATCATTTTTTACCGTGTTTTACCGTTTTTTACCGCGGATTCCGCAGGATGATTTTTGAATTTAACTCTCTGCCTAACATTGCACTCTCAACAAATGATAACGATCATGATCATGCGAAGTTTGCTGAGAATTATTATTAAATTTTAAAAATGAAACAAAATGG
>JBJMLT010000269.1:0-2598 GCA_045805165.1 Flavisolibacter sp. | reverse complement strand
GAAAAGAAAAAGTCGAAAACCTATACCTCAATTAATCTTGATACGGCTAAAAGGATTCTGAAGGATAAGATAGTAAAATTTGATATTTTAAGTTCTAATGATAACCAGGAATATAATGTTATTGAATTACTGAAACTTTATGAGTATGATTACTTCAATATTATTAAATACCTATATGTAAACAGAGTTGAAGGAACAGACTACCTGGATGTTGTTTTCAGGTCTGAAAACCCTGAACTATCTGCAACTGTTGTTAATACTCTTGGTGAAGATTTTATTAATTATTATAAAAGCCTTACGCAACAAAGGGGAGAGCAATCAGCAGAAGTGATAAGAGAGATGGTTAATACCCAGCAAAGAAAAGTTGACTCTTTAAACCAGTTACTTTATTCGGAAAAGGTTAGGCAGGGAACTGTAGATCCAGTTTCCAGGAGCACGAGTGCTATGGAAACAGTAAAGGAACTGGAAACGCAACTTGGTGAAGCTAAAGCAAGCTATTTTACTTATACGCAAAGATTAAATTATTTAAAGCAACGTAAGGCGGATCTAATGAGTGGGTCAGTAAGCGGAACAAACGATGAAGTATTACATTTAAGGGAAAGGAGAAAAGAGCTTACAGACAAGGGAAGCAATGATCCGCAAATAAAAAAGCAAATTGATGACCTTACTACACAAATTGTGGCTAAATCTTCTAATGCAGTAAATGCGCAAAAAAATAGTGATGAGATACAAACTGTTAATGATAAGATAAATGAAGCGGATGCTAATGCCAAATCCTCAAGTCTGACAATCGCTGATTTACAAAATAAGATCAATCAATATACTAAGCTAACCAATCAGAATCCTGGAAGTGGTGTAACCGTAAGTGCCATTCAGGCGCAGCTTGATATTGAAAATAAAGCACTTGGTAATATTAAGGAGAAGCTTACACAGGCTGTTGGTCTGGTAAAAGAAAATCCTGCAGAAAATATTAAACAAACATTGGTAGGGCAACCAGCAGTTGAACCTGAACCTGCGAAAAAGCTGTTTATAATGGGGCTTTCAGGTGTATCTACATTTTGCGCTGCATCTATAATAGTTTTATTTCTGGCTATTTTTGACCCTTCGATTAAATCTCCTTCTTTATTTTCTAAAGCTATCAGAAAGGCGCCTCTGGCATCTGTGGTACATGTGCATATGAAAGAGGGGCATGCAGCCGACATTATTTTAGAAGAAAATGCAAAGACTGATAAGATAGTAGATCTATTTAAGCAAAACCTGAGAAAGCTACGGTATGAAATTGAGCATTCAGGAAAGAAAATATTTTTATTTACCAGCGCAAAGCAAAAGGAAGGTAAGAGCACTATAATACAGGCATTGGCCGGAACGCTTTTATTAAGTGGTAAGAAAGTGCTTATTGTGGATACAAATTTCACACATAACAGCTTAACTAAATATTTTAATGCAGAATCGAAGCTGGAGCATTCTGAAATAGACGGGCATTTAGGAAATGATGCCCTTCAAAAATACATTTCACATACTCAATACAAGAACCTTGATATTATAGGCTGTGAGGGTGGCAATTATACTCCTTCAGAAGTATTGAAAAAAGGAAATATCCTTGAAAGAATTCATGAGCTAACTAATTATTACGACTATATTTTAATGGAGGGCGCATCTTTAAATGATCATTCTGATTCATGGGAGCTTTCCAAATATGCCGAATCTGTCTCTATAGTCTTTTCAGCAAATACTGCTATAGGATCCTCAGATAGCCAGGCATTTAATTATATGGAAACAATGAAGCAAAAGTTCCTGGGTGCAGTACTGAATGATGTCCGACCCGAAAATATAGATGCCTGAAATAAGGAAATATGAAAACTGCTTCAAAAAATACTGCTGGCAGGTACAATTGGATTGACTATGCCAGGGGAATTGCAATTTTACTTGTAGTATACAGACATTCTTTTGAGGGAATTAAAAGAGCAGGATTTTCTATTGACAATTACATGTTCTTAGAACATGCGAATATTATATTTTTCAGTTTTCGCATGCCATTGTTTTTTATAGTGTCAGGCGTTTTTATAAGCGGAAGCTTATTAAAGAGAGGCTTAAAAGGCATTTGGATCAATAAGTGTAAAACTATTTTATATCCTTATTTTCTGTGGGGCGTGTTGCAAATAACACTTCAATTGATATTTGGACAATATCTAAGTGGTCAACGAAAAATCACCCATTATGTTGATCTTCTTTATTTGCCGAGAGAGGTTGAACAATTCTGGTACCTGTATGCTTTATTTAATGTAACCGTATTATATTCAACGATCAGCATAAAACTAAAATTTTCAAAAGTTCACCAGATTTTGCTGGGTGTTGCGATGTATCTTCTTTCTGCAGTAAATGCGCAATACCATATAGACCTTGGTTTTGTAAATGATATATTACATTACTATCTATTTTTTGCGGCAGGCGATGCCTTGTCATCGATGATACTATCTCCAAAACATCAGAAGTTTCTTTCATCGTGGAAATTATTCTTCCTATTACTTCCTCTTTTTGCTATTTCACAGATCTATTTTCTTATAGTAAATATGAACCATGACCCAGAGAAATATAAAT
>JBJMLT010000268.1:0-2172 GCA_045805165.1 Flavisolibacter sp. | reverse complement strand
AGGATCTGTTACCATATTTTAGCCCTCCTACGTCCCACTTCAGTGGGATAATTGGAAAAGTTTATTTGTTTATAATTTTATTTCTGACTTACTGATAAATCACTTAATCAATGAATTACCAGCTAGCCTTCTTCACTCCTGGAATTTTTCCATTCAAAGCCATATCCCGAAGAGCTATACGGGATATTCCGAAATATCGGATATACCCTCTCGGACGCCCTGTCATCTGGCAGCGATTCTTTAAGCGAACTCTTGATGAATTTTTTGGTAATTCATCCAATGCTTTCCAATCACCTGCAGCCTTCAGAGCTTCCCTCTTTTCTGCGTACTGAGCCACCATTTTTTCTCTTTTACGCTGTCTGGCTTTTACTGACTCTTTAGCCATATTCTAATTTTAGATTTAAGATTTAGATTTAAGACTGGATGCAAAAACTGCAATTGGTAATCTCAAATCTGAAATATGATTGATTTATTTCTTTACATTTCTGAATGGCATACCCAACTCTTTCAATAACTCAAAAGCTTCTTCATCTGTATTGGCTGTTGTTACAAATGTTATATCCATCCCCGTTATCCTGTTCACTTTGTCTATATCGATCTCGGGGAAAATGATTTGTTCCGTAATACCCATTGTATAATTACCTCGTCCATCAAAAGACTTTTCATTTATCCCTTTAAAATCACGAACTCGTGGAAGGGCTACAGATATAAGCCTGTCCAGAAATTCATACATTTTCTCGCCGCGTAAAGTTACTTTGGCGCCTATAGGCATATTTTTACGCAATTTGAAATTCGAAATATCCTTTTTTGATATTGTTGACACAGCCTTCTGACCACTTATAGTAGTTAATTCATCCAGAGCAATGTCAATTAATTTCTTGTCATTTACGGCTCCATTAACACCACGATTGATCGCGATCTTTTCAAGTTTTGGAACCTGCATAATTGATTTATATCCAAAACGCTTCATAAGCGATGGTATAACTTCATCATTATACTTATTTTTTAATCTCGGAGTATTTGTTGCAGTTGCCATTATTTAATTACCTCCCCGGATTTTTTAGATGTTCTAATTGTTTTACCGTTTTCCTTTGTCTTTTTCACCTTACTTCCCTGTTTTCCATCCCATAACATAACATTACTGATATGAATGGCAGCTTCTCTTTTCACTATTCCACCTTTTGTGTTTTGAGCTGAAGGCTTTGTATGCTTTGTAATTATATTAGCTCCTTCCACAATTACTTTTCCTTCATCCACCAATACTTCTTTTACCAGGCGAGGTTTTTTAATGTCTTTATCATCACCTGCGATAATAACTACCTGGTCCCCTTTCCTGATATTATACTTTGGTTTGAACCTTGTTTTCATTTTTTTCCTCCTTCGCTTCCTTATCTAAGGAAGGTCTTTTTATTTTCCTGATACTGCCAGGAATGATTTATTAAACTTTGAACTCTTACGAAATTTCAAATATTAAATGTCAAATTTTACAACACTTCCGGTGCCAGAGATATAATCTTCATATATCCCTTATCTCTTAATTCTCTTGCTACTGGTCCGAAAATACGTGTCCCTCTCGGCTCATCTGCAGCATTTAAAATAACTACAGCATTATCATCGAAACGGATATAAGATCCATCCTTGCGGCGTAACTTATTTTTAGTTCTTACAATAACGGCCTTGGCAACTGTACCTTTTTTAATTCCGCCTGCGGGTATAGCATCTTTAACGGTTACTACTATTTTATCCCCAACCTTAGCATAACGTTGGCCGCTATTGCCCAATACACGAATACATAGTACCTCTTTGGCACCACTGTTATCCGCTACATTCAAACGGGACTCTTGCTGGATCATTTCTTAATAATTTTAGATTTCAGATTTTCGATTTCAGATTGAAGTAGCCTGCATAAATCTGCAATCTCCAATCGTCAGTCTGCAATATTTTTACTTAACTTTCTCAATAACTTCCACCAGTCTCCATCGCTTCGTCTTACTTAAAGGACGAGTTTCCATGATCCGCACTACATCACCTATACTGCACTCATTCTTTTCATCATGAGCGTGAAATTTGGTAGTCTTCTTTACGAATTTTCCATAGATTGGGTGCTTAACTTTCCTTTCAACAGCAACTGTAATGGTCTTAGTCATTTTGTTGCTGGTTACCACACCAATT
>JBJMLT010000267.1:0-8875 GCA_045805165.1 Flavisolibacter sp. | reverse complement strand
TGATCTTTTTGATCATGGACTTCACAGATCTCTTAAAGAAGCAAGTGCTATAATAGAAACTATGATAGGGGCAGTTACCAATGAAACGGTTCAGGTGCTTCTTGAAAGAGTCGTGCGCGAAGGTGGGTTTTTAGGATATATTATGCATCATCCGGAGAAAACATGGCTGCTGCAATTACTTACAGGTTTCTATGAGCATGTAAAAGATGAGACAAGACGTAATCCAAATATCTCCCTGCAACAGTTGTTGAACCGTATAGATTTAATGAGTAAAGAAGGTCTTATTTTACCCCTAATTCAGGTTTCAGGAAATGAAAAGGGTGTAAACCTGTTAACCGTACATGGTTCCAAAGGACTGGAATTTGACTATGTATTTTTTGTAGGTTGTAATTCTTCCTGCTGGGAGAAAAAACGAAAGCCTTCCAGCGGCTTCAGTTTTCCGGATACTTTATTCGCATCCCAAACAAAAGCCAATGAAACAGAAGAGCTGCGCAGATTATTTTATGTAGCCATTACAAGGGCTAAAAAGCACCTCAATTTTTCCTTTGCTGAATATAACGCAGATGGCAAGCTGCTAGAGCCTTCAATGTTTTTGGCAGAAATACAGGAAATACATCATCTTCCTTCAGAAGAAATAATTATCGATACTACTGTCTCAGACCAATTCAATGAATTACCATTTGCTAAGAATGAACTGGCTCCGGAAGTTCAACACCTGGATGACGAGCTGGTAGACAGAATTGTGAATGGCTTTTATATGAATGTTAGTGCTCTGAATAATTATATTAAATGCCCTCTTGGATTTTTGTATCAAAATATAATACGGATTCCTTCTCCTAAAAGTGAAGCTGCACAATTTGGGTCCGCTATCCATCATGCCCTTGAGCATTTATTCAAAAAAATGAGAGAGAAGGGAAGCTTTCAACCTATTGATTCTCTGATACAGGATTTTGCATGGTATATGCGCAGGCACCGCGAAAGCTTTACAAAAGAGCAGTTCGAAAGAAGAATGGAATACGGTGTCGATATACTTACCAATTATTATGATTCTTATTTGCACAAATGGAATAAGATTGTAGTAGTTGAACATACTGTAAAAAGTGCATTGATGGATGGAATTCCTTTAAAGGGAAAGATAGATAAGATTGAATTTACAGGTAAGGATGCATTGGTTATAGACTATAAAACAGGTGATCCTGAAAAATGTGCGGATAAGCTCTCAAGGCCGAATTCGAAGAATTCCCAGGGAGGTGATTATTGGAGGCAGGCCGTATTTTATAAGATCATGCTTGACCAAAATAATAACAATTGGAATATTACCGGAGTAGAGTTCGACTTTGTTGAACCTGATAAAAAGAAGCAATACCGAAAGGAGAAAATGAATATTTCAAGTATTGATATTGATATAGTGAAAGAACAGATCAGGGATACATGGACTAAAATCCACCACAAAGACTTTTATACCGGCTGTGGTAAAGATGATTGTCATTGGTGCAATTTTGTAAAGACCAATAAGCTGGCAATAGCACTACATGAGCTAAAGGAAGAGGAAGAAGAGACTGGGTTTGGAAAGGTTACATTTAATTAGCTTCTTTCCGTTAAGTAATAAGCTATTGATTTTAACTTTTAACTTTTGACTTATCGTATATGTTTGTGAGCTGAAACATGAAAGGTAGTTTACAGATAAAGGCGATTATTACTTTTTTCCTGGCTATTCTTCTATTATTTAAAATCTTTATCCTCTCGGGGTGTGCGGTTATTATTCCTCCGTCAGGTGGACCAAGAGATACGTTGCCTCCTGTGCTGGTTTCTGCCAATCCGCATGATTCCACTTTAAATTTCCATGGTAACAGGATCGTTTTCACATTTGATGAATATATTGATCTGGCAGATGTTCAGAATAACTTATTATTTCAACCAACACCCGAGAAGAACCCTGTTATTACATCCAAATTAAGAACCCTTACTATAAGATTGCGTGATACTTTAATTCCTAATACCACTTATACTTTTAACTTCGGAAATGCTATCAGGGATGTAAATGAGGCCAATGTTCTTAAAAACTTTACATATGTATTCTCTACAGGGCCTAAAATGGATACAGGCCAGTACTCCGGCAAGGTGGTTATTGCTGAAAACGGAGCAATTGATACTACAATCATAGTGGGATTGTACAGGGATATGACAGATTCAGCCGTAATTAAAAAGAAACCAAACTATGTAACAAGAGTTGACAGAAATGGAAATTTCAGGTTCCGTAATATGCCGCCTGACTCATTTGCCATTTATGCACTCGGAGATGCTGGATTAACAAGAAGATATCAGAATAAGACCCAGCTTTTTGCTTTTGCAGATCATCCTGTTATAATCGGCAAATCAGAACCAGTATTACTTTATGCCTATCGGGAACAACCAAAAAAAGAAAACAGGCCAGCTCCTGCTGCACCAGTACCTGGAAAGGTTACAGTCAATGAAAAAAGATTGCAATTCACTACTAATCTAACCGGCAACCAACTGGACCTTCTTGGTGATCTTGTTCTTAACTTTCAGACTCCTCTTAAAACTGTTGATTCAACTAAGATCAGTTTGACCTCAGATAGTTCATTTACACCTGTTCGGTACACTATCCAGCTTGATTCAACAAAAAGCGAATTACGGTTTAAAACGAACTGGAAAGAAAATACATTCTACAACCTTATTCTTGCAAAAGACTTTGCTGCTGACACTTTAGGCAAGCAACTATTAAAAGCGGATACTGTAAGCTTTTACACTAAGAAGTTGTCAGATTACGGAAACCTAACTATCCGTGTCCGAAAGCTCGATACTTCCCTTAATCCTGTCCTTCAATTTGTGCAGGGGGAAAAGGTCATGTATTCTGTACCCATAAAATCAGGCATATATTCCACTAAATTGTTTTTACCAGGAGACTATGACTTAAGGGTCTTGTACGATCGCAATGGCAATAATAAATGGGATCCGGGACAATTCTTCGGACGCAAAAAGCAGCCTGAAGTTGCAATTCCACTGTCTAAGAAAATTTCTGTAAAACCTGCGTGGGACAATGAATTTGAGGTTTCTTTATAACCCTGTTCTAACAGTTTTTTAGGTGCCTTTTTAGTATCTTTACAGCTTATGCAATTCTCTTCTGCCTTACTGGAAAATGCTGTTAACGAATTCGCTAAATTACCAGGCATTGGCAAGAAAACTGCCTTGCGCCTCGTACTACATTTATTAAAAGAAGATGGCGATAATGTGCAGCATTTCAGCGAAGTAGTAGCAAGGATGCGTAGTGAAATAAAGTTCTGCCAGCGTTGCCATAATGTGGCTGATGCTGACATCTGCTCTATTTGCTCCAATTCAATGCGCAAACAGGATATTATTTGTGTTGTAGAAAATATTAGGGATGTAATTGCATTGGAAAGCACCCAACAATTTAGTGGAACCTACCATGTACTTGGAGGTGTCATTTCACCGCTGGATGGTATTGGTCCAAACCAGCTAAATATAGAAACTCTTATCAATAGGATATTTAAAGAAGAAACTGCAGAAGTGATTTTCGCCTTAAGTCCTACCATACAAGGCGACACTACCATTTACTATATTCAGAAAAAATTACCAGCCATTACAAAAGTAACTACTATAGCCAGGGGAATAGCCTTTGGAGGGGAGCTGGAATATGCGGATGAAATGACCCTTGCCAGAAGCTTGCAGAACCGCTTACCGGTAGATAATTATGTTGGAAAGAGCATGTGATTCTATTTACGAATACAATTTACTATTTGGATTAAGAATTGATTAACATTCAATTTCTATATTATTGAATAATGTAGTAATTTTGCAAGCCACAGGCGGATTTGTTTATTGTTCGGCCTTCCTTTCGGGTAAATAGAACTAATAAACGCAGAAACATACACTTTAGGTTTCCTCGTTTAATTAGTCTGTTATTTATTCCCGTCCATAAATACTTCTGCCTGGTAATTAAAAGTTTATTTTATGTCTACCATTCGAGACCTGCTCAACACCCGTATTCTTATAATTGATGGAGCCATGGGCACTATGATCCAACAGCATAAGCTGAAAGAAGAAGACTATCGTGGCGACCGTTTTAAAGATTGGAAAAGTGATGTTAAAGGAAATAATGATCTTCTCAGTCTTACCCAACCTTCTATTATAAAGAATATCCACAAGCAATATCTTGAAGCAGGTGCTGATATTATTGAAACAAATACTTTCAATGCACAGAAAGTTTCCCTTGCCGATTACCACATGGAAGATCTGGCTTATGAATTTAATGTCACTTCTGCTCAAATTGCTAAGCAAGCTGTTGAAGAATATTTATCAGAAAATCCAGGCTGTGGTCCCAGATTCGTTGCAGGTGCTTTAGGGCCAATGAATAAAACCTTGTCATTGTCTCCCGATGTAAATAATCCGGGATACAGATCCCTTACTTTCGATGAAGCAGTAAATGCTTATTACGAACAGGTCAAAGGATTGGTAGAAGGCGGTGTGGACCTTCTGTTGGTAGAAACCATATTTGATACATTAAATGCTAAAGCTGCCATTTTTTCTATCAAAAAATATTTCAGGGAAAGCGGTAAGAAAGAATTGCCTGTAATGATTAGCGGCACTATTACAGATGCAAGTGGAAGAACATTAAGCGGACAAACACTTGAAGCATTTTATACCAGCATAATGCATGCAAAACCTATAAGTGTAGGTTTAAACTGCGCACTTGGAGCAAAAGAAATGAGGCCACATATTGAAGAGTTGAGTCAGATAGCTTCCTGTTATGTATCCGCCTATCCCAATGCAGGATTACCAAATGCCATGGGAGAATATGATGAGCAACCTGAAGATACTGCACATTATATTGAAGACTGGGCAAAGGAAGGATTTGTAAATATTGTAGGTGGTTGTTGTGGAACCACACCAGATCACATCCGCCACATAGCAGAGCATGTTAAAAATCTTAAACCACGTATTTTGCCAAAAATTGAAATACAACCACTAAGACACGAAGCCACTAAAGAGCACAAAGAATTTGTATAATAATTTATAAGTAACTGCGGAAGTATTAGGTATGAAATCTAGATATATAAATTAAATTCATAAAAAGCTCAGTAATGAAATTATATTGAATTGAAAGCACTGTAGCCTTTATACCGTACTCGTTCAATTAATAAAAAACTATGTCAGAGATTACAATAAAGCCATATTTACGCCTTTCTGGTTTAGAACCCTTAGTTATAAGGCCTGAATCGAATTTCGTTAATATAGGAGAACGTACCAATGTAACAGGCTCTAAAAAATTCGCACGCCTTGTCCGGGAGAATAAATATGAAGAAGCACTCTCCGTTGCTCGCCAACAAGTAGAGAGCGGAGCCCAAATACTGGATGTAAACATGGATGATGCTTTGCTCGATGGCGTTAAAGCAATGACGACTTATTTAAACCTGATTCAATCCGAACCGGATATTGCAAAGATCCCAATTATGATAGACAGTTCTAAGTTCGAGATCATTGAGGCCGGACTTAAATGTGTGCAGGGAAAATGCATAGTGAACTCCATATCCATGAAAGAAGGAGTACAAAAATTCAAAGAGCAGGCTATTATTTGTCAAAGCTATGGAGCTTCTGTTGTAGTAATGGCCTTTGATGAAAAAGGTCAGGCAGACACCCTAGAAAGAAGAGTTACAATTTGTGAAAAAGCATATAAAATACTTACCGAAGAAGTAGGCTTCGATCCACAGGATATAATTTTCGATCCAAACATATTTGCGATTGCAACTGGCATCGAAGAACATAATAACTATGCAGTCGATTTTATTGAAGCCACTCGGATTATCAAGAAAAAAATGCCATTGGCCAAAGTAAGCGGCGGAGTAAGTAATGTTTCCTTTTCCTTCAGAGGTAACGATACTGTTCGCGAAGCAATTCATGCGGTTTTCCTGTTTCATGCCATAAGAGCTGGAATGGATATGGGAATAGTTAATGCCGGTGCTTTACAGGTATACGATGAAATAGAACCAGAATTACGTGAACTATGCGAGGATGTAATTCAGAACCGACGTCCCGATGCTACAGAAAGACTGGTGACGTTCGCAGAAACTGTTAAGTCAAAAGGTAAAGAAGAAAAAAAAGATGATGCCTGGAGAAATGCCACTGTAGAAGAACGATTGAAACATGCTCTTGTAAATGGCATAACTGATTTTATTGACCAGGATACTGAAGAAGCAAGGTTAAAATATGCAAAGCCTTTAGATGTAATTGAGGGTCCCCTTATGGCAGGCATGGACGTAGTTGGCGATCTTTTTGGAAGCGGTAAAATGTTCTTGCCGCAGGTAGTAAAAAGCGCCAGGGTAATGAAAAAGTCGGTTGCTATTCTAACTCCTTATATAGAAGCAGAGAAAGAAGAAAGAATTAGGACAAATAAAGCTGCTGGAAACAAAGCAGTTGAAACCGCCGGTGCAGCTAAAGTATTAATGGCGACGGTAAAAGGTGATGTTCATGATATAGGTAAAAATATTGTTGGTGTTGTATTAGGTTGCAATGGTTATGATGTAATTGACCTGGGTGTAATGGTACCAACAGATAAAATATTGGATACTGCAGAAAAAGAAAAAGTTGATATAATTGGATTAAGTGGACTTATTACTCCTTCTCTTGATGAAATGGTACATGTAGCACGGGAAATGAAAAGAAGAAATATGAATCAGCCTTTGTTGATTGGAGGAGCTACCACTTCCAGAACACACACTGCAGTACGCATTGCTCCTGAATATAATAATGGGGTAATGCACGTATTAGACGCATCTAGAAGTGTTACTGTAGTAAATAATTTACTGAATAAGGAACAAAAACACAGTTTCCTTAAGCAAACAGAAAAAGAATACAATAATATACGGGACCAGTTCCTGAATAAGCAAAAGCATAAAGCCTCCATTCCGTATGAAGAAGCAGTAATAATTAAGGAATATTTTGACTGGAAAAATTATAAGCCAGTTAAGCCGGCAATAGAAGATGTAAAAGTATTCAAAGACTTTGACCTTGGAATTATTGCAAAATATATTGATTGGGGACCGTTTTTTATTGCTTGGGAAATGCCTGGACGATTTCCTGAAGTATTATCTGATAAGATCTTTGGAATAGAAGCTACACGTTTATACAACGATGCACAGAAAATGGTTCAAAAACTAGTAACAGAAAAATGGTTTTCGGCTAACGGAGTAATTGGCATCTGGCCTGCCAACAGTAATAATCGTGATACAGTGTCTGTTGAAACATCCAATGGAGAGGTTCGGCTTGAATCACTTAGACAACAAATAAAAAAAGCAGTTGGACAACCCTCATATTCACTGGCGGATTTTATTAAGCCTTTAGGAATCGGTGCAAAAACGGATTATATTGGAGCTTTTGCTGTAACCATACATGGAGCAAGAGAGCATATTGATAAGTTTGCAAAAGAGAATGATGAATATAATAAGATTCTTGTGCAGATATTATCTGATAGATTTGTAGAAGCTTTTGCTGAATGCCTTCACCAACAAGTAAGAAAAATATATTGGGGCTATGAGAAAGAGGAGAGCTTAACTAACGATCAGTTAATACGTGAAGAATATAAAGGAATTCGCCCCGCACCGGGTTATCCGGCCTGTCCAGATCACACTGAAAAACTAAAGCTTTTCAATCTTTTAAACGTTACGGAGAATATAGGAATAGAGTTAACTGAAAGTTTAGCTATGAATCCTCCACCCTCCGTTTGTGGATGGTATATTGCAAATCCTGAAAGTCATTATTTCGGCTTAGGTAAGATACAAAAGGACCAATTAGAGGATTATGCCAAACGGAAAGGAATGCCGTTAGATGAAGCAGAAAGGTGGCTGCGGCCAGTGTTGGAATAAATGGAATTAGTAGTATTTGTAAGTTTTACCATAGTACTACTATTATTACGAATACTAGCCAATACTTCTATTTCCCACTATTACTACTAACACAATTAATTGTACCAATACTACAAATACTTTATCTAAGATTTTTCCAATAGCCACCAAAGTCTTCTCTTAGGCTTTATCTTATAATTTGTAGTAATGTATTTTAATATATGGTCCATTGCTTCATTAACATCATCAGTAAGCAATACAAGGTTCATATCTTCTGTCGCTATTGTGCCTTTATTTGCCATAAACTGCATGGCCTCCATTAATTCTTTGTAATATTCCTTTCCAAATAATACAATTGGAAATGTTGCAATGGTTTTTGTCTGAACAAGAGTTAGTGTTTCAAAGAATTCATCCATAGTTCCAAATCCCCCAGGCATTATAATAAATGCATAGGAATATTTTATCAGTAAGGTTTTGCGAATAAAGAAATATTCGAAGGTTATAGTTTTATCAACATATTTATTGGCAACCTGCTCAAATGGCAATTGTATATTCACTCCAATAGATCTACCACCGTTTTCAAATGCTCCGCGGTTGGCAGCTTCCATAATTCCAGGTCCGCCTCCTGTTAACGTAGTGAATCCAGAAGCCGCGATACGCTTACCAAATTCCCTGGCACAATCATAATAAAAATTGTCTTCCTTAAATCTGGCTGAGCCAAATACAGTAATACATGGACCTACAAAATGAAGCGTACGGAATCCTTTCAAAAACTGAAGAAATACTTTAATAGCAAAGGATAATTCATAACCTCTGCTCTTAGGACCATCAAGATAAACCTGTTCTTTGGAAGGAATTATGGGTTTTTGATCAGGCATTGACAATAAAGTTAATTGAGTTGATTTAGTTAATTTAGTAAGGTTATTTTAATCAATTGATGCAACTTAATAAACCTATTTTACTCAATCAACTAAATTAAAAATGAAGATCATTAG
>JBJMLT010000266.1:0-7622 GCA_045805165.1 Flavisolibacter sp. | reverse complement strand
CTCTATTTGCGCTCCTGGATGAATAGATCCAAATGCTATCAATGATATCACCGATCTATTTTTATCAATACCTGGGTTTTTGAACCCATTTTGTTCTGTTACCGGAATGTTTGAAAAAAGCGATAAAACGCTGGCATTAATATCCATTTCCTCTAAATATGCCTTATACAGACCAGTATTGGTATGTATTATTTCTGGTTTTAATTTCCTCACCATAGACCGGATAAGATACCGCTGAACATAACCCCAATATTTTTCATATTTAGTTGAATCGGAAGCCATCCCAACCCACAGTTCATGAAACATAATATGCCATCTCTTTCCCTTTCCAATTTTTGAAAGAAAATGGTTCAATAAAAAAGGCAGGCCTTTTGGATGATACGAGAAAATAACAAATTGTAGGCTTATCCATTCTGGGTTTACATCATCAACAAATCTTTTTGCTATGCTAAATCTTTTTGAGTCTGATATTCCAGAACGGATTCTTAAAACCGTTAACGCTTCTCCCTGGATATCCTGAAGGCTGTCTTCCTTAATCTGAATATGTTTATCATTCAATGCTATCACAGAAACTTCCTGCCCCTGAGATATCATATCTAAAGAAAGCCGGCGTACATAATCTCCCACCCCATCACGACCTGGTTCCATTGAACCACATAAAAAAATGATCTTCATAAATTAATAATCGGGAATTCTAAGATTGTGTAATTAACCAACCTGACTAATAAATTGGGATAATTGATCCGCCTGAATGTTCTTCAAATTAAAAATATTCTGATTGACATTATTCCAATCAATACCATTTCCATTCTCGAAGTTTTTCATGATCAATTCAAAAGAAACATCATCCGGTCTTATTCCCTTATGGGATAAATTGACACTTTTTAACAGATCTTCATGCTTGCTTGCATAATTTATTGATAAGAAAGAGCAACCAGACATTATTGCTGTAACTATAAAATGCAATCTTTCTCCAATGGCAAATAAGGACCTTTCAAAATGCTTCACGCCTTCGATATAATTCGCCGGTATGTCCAGTAATTCCATTTCAGGAAATAGTATTCTGTACTCCAGGCCTAATTTGTAATCAATCTGATGCATAGGAAGAAATTGCACATTATATCCATGTGATATGAGTACTTTGATAAATTTTTTAATTTCATTCCGGCTATTGCTATTCCCATCATAACTTTTATGCGTACCCAGATTAATCAACACATTCTTTTTTCCGTTTTGCGCTTTATATATTAGTGGTGATTCAAACATTGCAAATGCTGCATCACCTGTTATCTTTCCATTAAAACCAATCTTCTCCAGGTAATTTTTAGTTAATGGACCGCGAACACCACCATATATGTTACCGCTTAATAGTTTTTTCCATCCATCCCCCTGGTCTATATTTTTAGATACTCCTGTACCATGTAAATAAACAGGCTTATTGAGCTTCAACAATCCATCAAAATATTTTTTCTCCAAATAACGGTTGAAAAGAGTGCCACCTCCTATTACAATTCCTGAAAATCTATTCTTAAATATCCTCGTAAATAAGATCATTGAAAGCGGCATACGCTTTCTTAATGGAACCAGGATATGGGGATTGAAAAGCTTTTTACATGATTCAAATACCAATTCATCTCCAAAATTGCCATCACCCAAAAATCCGTAATAGGCAAATATTTTTTTATTGGTAAGCAATAGTTTTGTTATGGACGGAAAATGATCCATTGTATATGCAATCTTGTAATAGGATCTTATTTTATGAAGTAACCTCATGATTCTTTATTACAATAAAAAAATAAATTAATCTCATTAAATAGATAGAGGCAGTTGTCAGTATTCCATAAAGGAGTACGCCGTCCAACTGGTTTAAATGAATTGAGAATGCAAGCCCAACCTGAATAGCAATAGTTAATGGAATAAATATGTATGGAGAGATTATTAACCCTCTTGATGATAATAATTGATTAGTACATAAACTCACCAGTCCAAGGCAACCTCCAATAACTACTAATATCAATTCTTTATCTAATCCAGCATACCTGTTTCCGAATATGGTAAGTATATTATTTGAAAAGAAATTAAAAAGTACGAACAGGATCATACATAATATCAACAGTAATCCCTGAACCTGGATAAAACGCCTGATAATAAAACTTTTGTCATGTCGTAATCTTGCAAACCTTGGCGTCATCAATGTTGAAAACAGGACACTAAATATTGAAAATAAAATAGATATGCGTGTTAAAGCACCAACCTGTGCCAATGTGGTTGTATTTCCAAATATTGAGATCAACCATATCGTTATTTGCCCGGATATGCAATAATATACTGCGCCCGGTAAAGTACGCCGCACTACTTTCAAAATTTCAGCTCTGTCTTTTACATCAGGGATCTGGGTTCTGTCTGCATGAAAGGAAGAAATCTTTCTCAGCCTCATATTGCCCCAAATCTGCGGTATGCCACTTCCCAATATTGCAATAAAAGCCCAGGGAAATATGGCTAGTGTTAAACCAATGAGCAAAAGGCGGCCAATATTTATTCCAACCTGATTTTTTTGTACCGGAAGAATGTTCTGATGCAATTTGGGCACTATTTCTAATAATGAACCTGAAAGAGCACTAAAAAAAGCAGGCACCAGAGAAATGATCAATAATATCGTCATGGTCCAACTGGCACCATGATGGCGTAGAAGAAAGAAAAGTAGAGGTACTGCAATTATAAGGCTTCCGATAGCAAACTTTTTTCTCAGATCAAGTCCTGTTACCAGCACCCTCCCCAATTTTTCTCTATCATTCCATACTCTTCCACCTCTGTACATTACACCTGTAGCAATACCTCCATCGGCCAAAATGGTCATGGTTCCTAACATAGTATTAGCCAGTGTGTATAAAGCGTATTCATGAGTTGGTAATAACCTGATAATTAAAATACCGCTGAAGAACCCAAGAGCCTGTACAATTAATTGTGCACCCCCGGTTAGCGCAATCAATTTTACCCATTCCAGAACTCTGTTATAATTTTTGTTCAGGTAAAGAGATTCCGGCGATACTTTCATATTATATAAGTAGTGTGGATTAAAGTGTATAAAAAAAATGAATTAATTAATTTTTAAACTAATTGCATTGTATCAATGCATTTGTTAATTGCCTCAACGCTCTTTTGTTCCCATGCTTTTATTTTATCATAGCTTACCATAACCGGTTCAGGTGCCTGATCGATACCATTGGCCAGATCATCTGTTGTCAGGTAATTGGATCTTTCTATACCAAGCTCCTGAAGCATCAGTTCATTTTTAGTAGCGTATGCAATGGGTGATAATTTAATTCCTGCTTTAAGACCAAATATTGTTGCATGATAACGTGTTGCCAAAACCCAATCAGCAGTAAGCATATATTTAAGTATGAAAATGGGATTTGAGTTATATGGAATATGACGAACAGGTAATCCATCCAGAATAATCCGGGCATATTCAGCATCACTTCCCGTAAATGGAAGAGATTCTACTTTATATCCTTCATCAATAGCATTTGAAACGGTTTCTCTTATTATTTTTTTATAGGATTCCTGCATTCTGGAAAAGTTCCTGTATAAATTGGGTCTTTCAGAACTATATTGAGATAATGGAGAGATTGTTCCATCACTCAATTTTCCATATAACGGAACTATGTTTACTAAAAGCTTTTTGCTCGTTGTATTCTTTATTTTTATTCTTTTCTGATTACAGAATTCATTTAAAAGAGAAAATGCCAGATCCGGGTGATAATCAATATTGCTTCTCCCGCTTATATCCATAAGTCTGCCAGCCTGTGCTTTGCTCCTGCAACTAACGAATGCTGCTTCGCGAATTAAATCGATATAATCAGAAGAATAATCAGGTTCATTGAAATCTACTCCAAGCAACGCAATGTTTTTATAATTGCCTCTGTACCTTTTAACTAATTCATTCAAGCAATCCATGTATCCTACTGCTCCACCTCCTACAATGGCATAAGGAATTCTGGGCCATTTATTTAAATTATATATTGTTTGAAGACCTGAAGTAATTCCTCTTGAAGAAAGAATATTCATCACAGAATATCCCAAAGCCATGTCACCAAGATTACCTCCATGATACCCACCTATAATGCCTACCTGAACTTTATTTAATCTTTGATGAATATTACGGGTAACATGTTTAACCTGTGTAAGGGATGGAAACATCTTTATTAATAGTAAAAGTTAGAAGTGAATGATGGAGGGATTATTCTTTTTCAGCTGGTGAACTTTTCTTTTCCTTTTCCTTTTCCTTCCTGGATTTTTTGGATTCACTTTTATCAACATAACCATACCCATAGCCATAAGATCCATATCCATAGGCGGCGAATCCTCTTTGCCTGATCCCATTAAATATAATAGCTGTATTCTTTAAATTTTTTACGCTGTTCTGTTCATCCAGTTTCTGAATAAAGGCTCTGGGTGTTAATCCATATCTTACCACATAGAGAGTGGCATCACATAAAGGAGAAATAATATATGCGTCAGTTACAGGATTTACAGGAGACGTATCTATTATAATATAATCGAAAATGGTTTCCAGATAAGTTAATAATATCTGAAGCTTACCATTTAAAATGAGCTCTGAAGGATTAGGAGGGATAGGACCTGAAGAAATAATGAACAGGTTCGCATTAGCTTCTGTTGGCTTAATTATCTCTTCGGCTTCTTTATTATCAATAAAATAATCTGTTATCCCTACCGTCTGCTTAACATTAAATATCTTACTCAATTTTGGCTTACGAAGATCCAGTTCAATTAGAACCACTTTCTTGCTCATTAATGCCAGGCTCATTCCCAGATTCGCTGCAATGAAACTTTTCCCTTCACCGGTAATGGTAGAAGTAACCAGAATACGTTTCTTTTTCGAGTTGATACCCAAGTAGCCTAAGGAAGTACGTAACTGACGGAATTGCTCGGCTACAAATGTTCTTTTACCTTCGGAAATTACAATTGGGTTTTTACTTCTGTCGTATATCAATTCACCCAAGATTGACATGGATGTATATTTCTCAATTTCCGATCTATGCATTATGCTTCGATTTATTATTCCCATTAAAGAAATAAAGCCTATTACAATTGTCAATGAAAATAATACTGCAATGGTATAAACAAGGGGCTTATTAGGACTTATTGGCACAAACCCTGCCTGGGCATTATCTACCAATCTGCTGTCTGCAACAGTTGAAGCATAATTAAGGGCTGTCTCTTCTCTTTTCTGTAACAGGAATGTGTAAATATTATTCTTTATAGATTGCTGCCTGCTAATTTCCAGTAGCTCCCTTTCTTTCTGAGGGATTGCCTTTAGCATGGAACTATACTTGCTGTTTGTATTATTAAGGTCCTGACGACCAGCTCTGATACTTATTCTGACATTCCTGATATTCTCCAATATGCTGGGCTTCATTTTTTCTATCTGGTCAGTTAAGGAAACGAGTAGTGGGTTGTTCACCGCAGTCGTTTTTTTCAGACTTTCAACCTGCAATTCGGTTTCATACAATTTCTGAAGCAATTGATCTAATACAGGATCTGTTATTCCCAATGTAGAAGGAACAATGCCGCCTTTTTTAGATTTCCCCAATACATAATTTTCCACTTCATCGAGAACGGCCATTTGCATTCCCATATCACTCATCTTCTGATCATTCACACCTACAGTTTGAAGATATAACTGACCTTGTGCGCTTATATCAACAATCTTATTCTGTGTTCGATATTGTTGCAAGGCTCCTTCTACAGAATCAAGTTCTCCTACCACAAATCTTAGCCTGTCTTCAATAAAATGCAGGGTATTGGCAGCCAATGCATTCTTATCATTAACAGCAGCCTGATTATATACCTTTATCAATGCATTCAAAATGTTTTCTGCACGGCGAGGCACTTCATCATTATATGTAAGGTTTAATACAGTTGATTGCTTTCCGGAAGCTACTTTTAACTGGCCCAGCAAAGAAGCAGCTACTTTTTTTACATTTATGAGTGAAAAAAATAAAGGCCTTTTTGATATATATTCTCCATGGTTATTTGTTCTGAATCGTAAAATACCGAAAGGTGTATTAACCCATTCGTTTACAGGATAAGAAGCATTACCGATTTTAACCTGATTATTTTTATATGTAAAATAAACTTTCTTTACCTCTGTTAATGAATCCGGTACGCTTGCATCTATTGTAACCGGTGAAAAATCATAAGCAGATTTATCATTGAATTTTCCTTCACTTTTAACCGGTGCATACAATGAAAGATCCTTTACCACTTCTTTTGCCAAAGTTCTTGACTGAATGATCTGTATTTCATTTTCTACTATTTTTTTAGGGCCAAATATTCCCAAAGCATCCAGAGTCTTTGAATCGTCCAGGCCTTTGGACTCATCCTTTATTATCATAGTGGCGTTTGCCTGATAAACAGGAATGGCATATCTCAGATACAGCCATGTGGCTGTAATGCTTAAGGTCAGAACTATAACAAACAGAGGCCAGTAAGGTAAATACCTTGCCAGCAGGTCCTGCAAAAAATTGCTTTCTATCTGATCGTATCCATATTTTTTGTTGTCTCTTATTTCCGGCATATAAATTCTTTATTTGTTATTTTACAAATCTTGTTATTACGAGTGCGGTCACTGATATAGCGCTTAGTATATAAGGGAATAACGATCTGCCATTATTCGCAGTTTTTAATTTTAATTTATTTGGCTCAGCGTAAACAATATCATTGGAACGGAGATAATAATACGGGGATGTTAATATGGAAGGTGAACTTAAATCCAGACGCTGAATGATCTTTTGCCCATTCTCTTCTCTTATTAATAATACATTATCCTTTCTTCCAAATGAAGTAAGATCACCGGCCAGCCCTATCGCTTCCATTATATTGATCTTTTCATTTGGTACATTAATAACGGTTGGCTTTGTAACTTCTCCAAGTACTGTTACATGATAATTAAGCTGGCGTACAGTAACAATAGGATCTATGAGCAACTTTTTATCCAGCATTCTTTTAGACAATTCGTCCTGAAGCTGCCTGTTGGTCAATCCTTCTGCTTTTATCGAGCCCAATACAGGAAATTGTATGTAGCCATCGGCATTTACAAGATAGCCTGAAGAAGCCGCGCTATTTCCTTCTCCTGCTCCATTTCCTGATGATGTTGATCCTACCAGCGCTGCCGTATTAAAGATCATGGAAGCTTGTGGATTTATACTGCTCACACTAATACCAAGTACGTCATTCTTTTGAATGGCCGCTTCATAATTATATGGTGTTACATCGATCTTTGAATTGGTTGCATTCTCCAGATATAATGTTTTTTGCGGCACTGCACATGATTCAAGAAGACTAAACACAGATAGAATAAACGATAATTTAAAAAATGTAATTGTTCGCATTCCTTTTTATTTATAGTAGGGAAATAAATTTGATTTTATAAGGGAGATTATATTAATAACTTTCTAAAAATTCTTTAACCTGGTGAACCCTGTCTGTGTAATAAGTTCGTCCAATAGTTCAGCAGACTTTGTCATTCGCTTGTTGAGCAGGTTGCCTGTAATAATATATAAGATAGTATTGTACTGTCGTGTTAAAAAGTAAAATTG
>JBJMLT010000265.1:0-4504 GCA_045805165.1 Flavisolibacter sp. | reverse complement strand
GACCAAAGCAGTTCAGGCAAAAGCCGGAAATAATAATTATGCAGCCTATTTTTGAAATAATACCCATTCGAATTTATAAAACCAGATACGGTCTATTCCCTCTGAATTTAAAATATCATGCCACTTATGGGAATTCATTAAGACTTTGTTCATTAAGTCATTGGTCAAGAGGTCATTAAGTCAATTAATCATTAAGACATTGATCCGGAAACCTTAGGTGGAGAAGATTGTACCTTTGCGGCCTGAATTGAATTAAAGTTAAACAATACTAAACAGTAACTAATAAAGATCTATGTGTGCAGTGCAAACAGGAAATAAGCCGAATTTATTTATTAGCATTCTAAAGAACAGATGTCCAAGATGCAGAAGAGGTAAATTATATAAATATGATAATACCTACAACCTTAAAAACTTCATGAAAATGAATGAGCGATGCCCGGTCTGCAGTCAGCCATTGGATATGGAAGTTGGATTTTATTATGGTACCAATATGGTAAGCTACGGACTGGCAGTTATTATAAGCGTACTATCATTCATTGCCTGGTGGGCCATAATTGGCTTTTCTTTTCATGACAAAAGGTTCTTCTGGTGGATATTGACCAATGGTATTTTATTAATTGCACTGCAACCTCCTATAATGCGGTTATCCAGAACTATCTGGCTAACATTTTTTGTTAGTTATAGCTCTGAATGGGACAAAGGAGACATTATAGAACCGGAAAGAGTGAATAAGGAGCATATGAATAACTGGTAATTCTATTTACGAATTACGATTTACAACTTTACAATTTGTTTAAGGATACAATTGCTTAATGAATATGAAGGTTTTATATTGCAATGATAATGGATGAAAACATTATTTTTCCTTCCTACAGAAAAATGCTAAGATTTAGTTTTCTGATCCTGCTTATTTTGATTTCTGCACATAGTTTTTGTCAGGATAATTATGAAATTCAGGTGTATGGATCTGAAACCGTAGATAAGGGAAGCACTATGATTGAGCTGCACAGCAATTATACATTTAGTGGTACCCGTGTCATAGAGAACAGCGTTTATCCATCTCACCACATACTTCATGAAACGATTGAATTGACCCATGGATTTTCCGAATGCTTTGAGATTGGATTTTATTTGTTTAATGCATTAGGAAGCAATGGCCGGTCGGGATATGTAGGAAGCCATATAAGGCCTCGCATAGCGGTACCTGATAAATGGAACTGGCCTGTAGGTGTTAGTCTTTCAATTGAAGGCGGCTATCAGAAAAAGGAATATAGTGAGGATGACTGGAGCATGGAGATAAGGCCTATTATAGATAAGACGTTTGAAAAGTTCTACGTTTCATTCAATCCAACATTTGATAAATCATTACATGGCTTAAACAGCAATAAAGGATATATTTTTTCACCTAACCTCAAAGGCAGCTTTGCCATTTCAAGATGGTGGAATATGGGTGTTGAATATTATGGTTCTGTAGGAACCCTATTCCATTTTGATCCCTACCAGGTTCAACAGCATGCTCTATTTGTTGCAGCTGATTTCAATTTCTCTCCGGATATTGAATTCAATATGGGTTATGGATTTGGTCTCACTAAATCTACAGACAGTAATATTTTTAAGATCATAATGGGTTACAGGCTTAACAAAAAAGTAAAATAAAAAAAGAAGCTCCATACAAATAAGCGAATACATACCATTAAGAATAAATAATAGAACTTTATGCATTAATAAGATTGATACACCTAAAGTTGATATATATTAAGTGATAATGGTTGCTGACTTTGCGAAAAAGGTAAAAGGTTTTTCAAATAAAATATATTGGAGAGAGATCCTGGCCTGTTTATTATTATTTATTGGCATTTACTTTTTAAGAAAACAAAGGAATGAGGTACGGTCTATTATTCCTTACCTGAACAGTGCTGATAAAGGATGGTTGCTGGTTGCTTTGGCAATTACTGCTTTATTCATTTTACTGCAATCTGCCATGTATGTAAACAGCTTTGCTGCAGTGCATACCAGGCTGAAATGGAAATATGCAATAGAATTATTCTTAAAACGAAATCTACTTGGAGTTTTTCTTCCGGGAGGCGGCGTAAGCGCGCTAGCGTATACACCTATCAATATAAAAAAATCCATTTCAGACAAAATAAAAATACACCAGGCTTCGGGAATATTTGCTTTCGCAGGAATGCTTTCAACATTTATTGTTGGACTTCCTGTATTATTTATTAATTCCGGACCTGAACAAAGAAGCCGGTCCATAATCGGCCTTCTGCTTATAGCAGGATTGATCCTTCTGATTATTGCACTATTTAAAACATTAAAGGAAAAAGGAAGGCTATTTATTTATCTTGATAAAAAGTTTCCCAGGCTTGCCCGAAGAATACATGAACTAACCGATGCTTCGGTAAATAAAAACCAATTTGCCTTATCAATTATTGATTCTGTTGGCGTGGAATTATGTGGCATTATTCATTTGTACATTTCCATGCTTGCCATAGGCGCTCATCCTTCCATTCAGGCCGCCGGCATTGCATATATAATTTCCCTGTTGCTAATGGTGGCATCACCATTTTTAAAAGGCTTAGGAGCTGTTGAACTTTCAATTGTATATATATTAACTCAATTTGGCTATCCGGCCGGCCAGGCTTTAGCCATTGCTATTGTTTACCGGTTTTTTGAGTTCTGGCTTCCCATGCTTTCCGGCCTGGTTGCTTTTCTACTAAAGGGAAAATATATATTTCTTAGAGTATTCCCGGCGGTCTCCATTTTTATCCTGGGCCTTGTTAATATACTTTCTGTTGTTACTCCTCCATTAATGGAACGGTTGCATTTTGTCAGGTCTTATATACCTGCAGAAGCTATTCATGCCACTAATATTCTGGTTTTATTTATAGGACTAACACTTATGGTAACAGCCGCCTTCCTGATTAAAGGCATGCGCAATGCATGGTGGATAGCTATTATTGTTTCGTTCATCTCTATTCCAGGACATTTATTAAAAGCTCTTGACTATGAAGAAGCAATTGTGGCTACTGCAGTTTTTGTAATACTATTATTTACTAAAAAGCTTTATAAACTTAAAAATCATCCACGTTATGTAAGTACAGGCATTGCTGTAGCAATTATTGCCTTCGTCGCTGTTCTTATTTACGGATTTATAGGGTTTTACTTTTTGGAAAAAAGGCACTTCGGCATAGATTTTACATGGAAACAATCAATAATTCATTCCATGCAGGGATTTTTTCTTTTAAATACCAGTAATCTTACTCCACTTACAAGGTTTGGAAGAGAATTTCTGCGCTCGTTTCATGTTTTAGGATTGCTTGCCTGGCTTTTTTTACTTTATTCTTTAATTAGACCCTATCTGAATTTTAACCAGTCTGCCGGTTCATCAAAAGAAAAAGCACAAATGCTTCTTGAAGAATATGGGACATCATCTGTTGATTATTTTAAACTATCGGATGAAAAGCTCATTTTCATTTCAGACGAAAATGAAGGGTTTGTGTCTTATTGTGTAGCCGGTGGCTTTGCTATTGTATTGGAGGAACCTGTTTGCGCACCTAAAAATAAAATTGAAATATTAAAAGAATTTGATGCATTTTGCCACCGAACTGGATTAAAAACTGCTTATTATAGAATAGATGAAAGCAGCGTAGGTTATTTTACTCAATTAAAAAAGAAAAAGCTTTTAATTGGACAGGAAGCGCTTCTTGATGTAACCAGCTTTGACCTTGCCGGTAGATCTAAAAAGGCACTAAGAAATTCACTCAACAGCTTAAATAAAAAAGGATATACAACTGCATTATTTAATGCACCACACAATGAACAATTTATTTCCAGCCTGAAACTGGTATCAGATGATTGGTTAAAGACGTATAACAGAAAAGAAATGATTTTTGCACAGGGCAGCTTTGATGAAGAAATTTTAAAGAATCAGGACCTGATCGTTACTAAAGATGGAGAAGGGAAACCTGTTGCTTTTTTAAATATCATTCCTGATTTTGCACCTAATGAATGCACGTATGACCTGATACGCAAAAAAGCAGATGCGCCAGGAGGATGCATGGATGCCCTGATCATTGAGTTAATAAATTATGCAAGAGAAAATGGTCTTATTTATTTAAATCTGGGTCTTGTACCCTTATCAGGGATAACGCAACCGGAAAGTCCGGCCGAACAGGTAATGAAGTTTGCCTACAACCGCATTAAACGTTTCCGCCAATATAAAGGTTTACGTGAATTCAAGGAAAAGTATGCCAGTGAATGGCTCAATAAGTATCTGATCTATGAAAATGATTTTGATCTTTTACAATTACCGGCAGCATTAAATAAAGTAATGCAGCCAATAAATGAAAAACTACAGGAAGCATGAAAACTTTATTAATTGGTACTCTATTGTTTTGTACCCAGATTTTAAACGCACAATCCAAGGACATTCCCATTCATGTAATAAAAGGAAATGATGCCAGCAAGCCTGTATTATTTTATATAAGTGGCGATGGTG
>JBJMLT010000264.1:0-2130 GCA_045805165.1 Flavisolibacter sp. | reverse complement strand
TATGCTGTATTGGAGAGATAGTATTTCTAAATGGCAAAACTTTTTTGGAAATAGCCTTGGTTTCAATCACCGCTCACCTGCTTTCCTAACCATCTCTTTAGGCTTATCCACTTTTTTTGATAATTTCTATTTTAGGGCTTCACCGGCCAGAGATATTGCTGTGGCAGATGTTTCAGGAATAGTTACCGGTGCTGTAGCGGGCTGTGGTTATGGAGCATTGGGAGGCACTGTTGCATTACCTGTAGTGGGTACTGTCGCTGGTTGTGCTGGCGTTGGAGCCGTAGGTGCTATTGGTGGAGGATTAGGCAATTCTGCACGAAAGGCTGTTGAATCCTTCTTTAATTGGTTAACCAGTTAATATCATATTATATATTATAGTTTGAATTCTTTAGTTATCGTTAATTAAAATATTGAAGCTCAAACAATAAAGGCTAAGTGATATACAACAGCTTAGCCTTTTTCTGAAAAATTTTTGCGATACTTTGAATTTATTAATATGTAAAGTATATTTGTCATTATGGAAAGTAAAATTGGCAATTTTCATAGAAAGCACAGCGAGACTTTTACTCCGCTTTTGCCGAATTATTTTAATAAGATTGGGTTATCCATCTTAATTCTAGCCTTTTTGCCCGCTATAACAATCAAGATAAGTAGGATAGAATTGACAATTCCGGAAAAAGAAACCCTGAAATATTTAAGCATGAATTTTTTCATTTTGGGTATGCTTTTAATTGCCTGGGCAAAAAATAAAGTTGAAGACGAATTTACAATTGCGCTTCGAATTAAGTCAATGATCTTAGCCTTTATATTAGGCATTTTTGGAGTTGTTTTAAAGCCACTTTCTGATTTGCTTTTAGGATTAAAAATTGCGGATATGTCAGCCCAGGATATGGCATTCAGTATGCTAATTATCTACTTTGTTTTCTATTATCTGCAAAAGAATAGAAAATAGATGAAGAATACTCTTAGAGTTGAACGAGCCAAACTGAATATAACACAACAGGAGTTGGCTTATCAAGTCGGTGTTTCCAGACAAACCATCAATTCAATTGAAGCAGAACGATATATTCCTTCTACTGTCCTTGCCATCAAAATCTCAAATTTTTTTAAAACTACTGTTAACGATATTTTTCAACTTGAAGAAGAGGACTAAATAACATAGTGCAAGAGGGGAATTCAAAGAATTGCAGCAATTATTACAACAAAAGAGAGCGGCCTTTGATGAAGGGATGAAGAAAATAAAAGTCTGATGCTATAAGAAAGGTTAGTGCAGATCTTAAAGTTACTATATAACTCCTATGTTTACTCGTGCTTAAATAGTTGCAGAGACATTTACTTATAGACATATCCATATACATTTAAAATCTTTCCATAATTCCATTAACAGACATTAGCAAATGTTATTAAGCCATCATTTTTACTTTGGTTGCCCTAAAAACATACCAACATTCAAAAGTTAACTCCCTTTGAAGAAATTCTTCACAGTTGGCAATACATAATTGAACGGTTTCACTTTACTATTAATCCGGATTCAGCCTTTTTAGTAATTCCAATGCCTCCAGCAAGTGTTTATTTTAATGGATCATATAGTGATTGGTACCTAACGATAGCATTGAAGAAAGAAATTGATCGTAAAGGATTATGGTTACAAGGCGCCTTTAATATATGGTTCTAAAAAAGGGACAATGCAAACAGCTGAACTGCTTTGGCAAAATAAGCACCCGAATAAATGGGCTTTAATATTATTAAAAGCATCCATAATAGACAGAATGGATACTATTCCAGTAGATTGAAGAGGAGAGATTTATAAGTTATATGAAATGCCTTCCGAATCAAGATTTTACCTGGCATCATGGAATGAGAAGTAGGTTACCTGTATCACTTTTATATGCTTATCATATAATAAAAGATTTTAAGCCAAAAGACCTTGCTATGATTGCAGAACTTGCCACTATAGATGCAATATTAAGTTTATCCTGTTGGCAGCTAATAAGAGCTGAAGAGCCAAGTATTGAAAAAGCACCGTTACCTATTTTTTAAAGCTAACTATATACCGTTGGGACAAGAGGATTATAAATATAAGAGCCACGAATATGTAATAAGAAAAGAACATAATAATGCATAACCAAT
>JBJMLT010000263.1:0-6652 GCA_045805165.1 Flavisolibacter sp. | reverse complement strand
TTGCTGCACATGCATTTGACTGACGATGAAGGATGGAGAATTGAAATAAAATCATTGCCCAAACTAACTGAAGTGGGAGCGTGGAATGTAAAAAAGGTAGGTTATTTTGGTGAGTTTTCTCCTCCCACTCCAGATGAGCCCAGAAATTACGGTGGCTTTTACACACAGGATGATATCAGAGAGATTGTACAATATGCAAAGGAAAGATTTGTAAATATCCTGCCGGAAATAGATGTCCCCGGTCACAGTCTTGCTGCAGTAGTTTCTTATCCTGACCTTTCCTGTACACCGGGTTCAGAAAATTATAAAGTGCGATCAGGCGAAACTATTATGGATTGGTCACATGGAGCTCCTCCTATCGCCCTGGTAGATAATACACTTTGTCCAGCTAATGAAAAGGTTTATGTATTTCTTGACAAGGTGCTCACTGAGGTAGCCAGGCTTTTTCCTTTTGAATATATTCATATGGGAGGAGATGAGTGTCCTAAAAATTTTTGGGAGAAAAGTGATGCCATAAAAGCCCTAATGCAAAAGGAAGGGTTAAAAACAATGGAAGAAGTGCAGAGCTATTTTGAAAAAAGATTAGAAAAGATCGTTGAATCCAAAGGAAAAAAATTTATGGGATGGGATGAAATACTGGAAGGAGGTTTAGCCCCTAGTGCAGCTGTAATGAGCTGGAGAGGCATGAAAGGAGGTATTGAAGCAGCTAAAATGGGTCATGAAGTGGTTATGAGCCCAACTGATTTTGTTTACTTAGATTACATGCAGGCAGATCCCATCATAGAACCACATGTATATGCTACATTGCGGTTAAACAAAGCCTATCAATTTGAACCGGTTCCGGAAGGTGTTGATCCAAAATTTATTAAAGGAGGCCAGGCGAACTTATGGACTGAGCAAGTTTACAATATGCGTCATGCTGAATACATGACATACCCAAGAGCACTGGCCATTTCCGAAGCTTTATGGTCACCTAAGGAAAAAAAGAACTGGAACGATTTTTTTAGCCGCACAGAAAAGCATTTTGGAAGGCTTGATATAGAACAAATTAAGTATGCGCCGAGTGTTTATGATCCTATTTTTAACGTTAGCAGAAATGCGGATAGCACATTAAAGATCACACTCTCAACTGAGCCGGAAGGAATAGATATTTATTATTCATTCGACAATTCCTTTCCTGATCAATTTTATCCAAAATATACCGAACCTTTGATACCACCAAAAGACGCAGTGGTGCTGAAAGTAATCACCTATAAAGGCAATACGCCGGTTGGAAGAATGATCAGTATGCCAATTGAAGAATTAAAGCGAAGAGCCGATAGAAGGAGGGAATAACAGCCATTCGACGGCAATATGATCATCGATCTTTGGAAGTGATCTGGGATATGACAGAATGGATCAATTCATTCTCATATCCTTTTTGCATTAAATAGTCCATCGTTTTCTTTTTTCTGACCAGATACTGATCCTTCCGAAGATCATTATATTTTTTTTCTGCAAGTGCTTTAATTGTTTTTGAATAATCTTCTTCATCGATCTCTTTCAAAGCTTTTTTAATGCAATATTCACTCACTCTTTTTTCTTTTAAAGCATAATATATCTTTTTCCTGCCCCAATCCTTCATTCTAAATTTTCCTCCTGCAAAGGCAATTGCAAACCGTTCCTCATTTAAAAAATTCTCTTCGATCAAATAAGCGATGATGTCTTCATGATATGATCTGTATACACCTAATTCAATCAACTTATGCTTTACATCAAAATGACTTCTTTCCTGGTAAGCACAGTATTGCTTTAGCTTTTGAATTGCCTGTTCCTTAGTAAGGTATTTTTTCTGCATTGAGGATCGGATTAATTTCTTTATAAATTATTCTTCAAGTAGTTCTACACATCCGAATTCCTTTTCAAGTAATTGATCATAGTGATCTGCTTTTTGAAACAGGTCGCGGAACATTTCTATACCTGCTTCTTTGGTCATATCCAGGTCATACATGATACAGGAAAGTACAATATTCTGCTTCACACAGCTTAAAACAAGTCCGTCCATCTTAAAATTCTCTTCCAGCAAGAATTGATAAAGGGCCTTTATCTTATTGGTATCTGCAGGAAGCTGACATAAATAAGCATCTCCTGCTAAAAAATAATTATCCGGGTTATAGTTGATCTTTATTTTGGCAGAGCCTTCCTTTACACTCCAATTATTATTACCATCGCGAGCCAGCTTAATATCTTTACCCAATTCAGATAAAATCTCCTCCACTGTTTTGGCTACACCTACCGGCTTCGATTCTTTTTCAGGAAGCTGTGGAAGCTTTACTTCTGTTCCGCAATAAGGGCAATATTTCGTTGCCTCTATATTAGTTTGCAAAACCAAATGATTACAACTATGGCATCGGGTAGAAGGCTGGCTGCGGTAGGGATAATAAAGCTCCAGAGCTTCTCTTAAATAACTTACCGGCAAAGCAAATCCAAGATTATCTCCGCCACGTATTATAAATGAATTGATGCCAATTACTTCTCCTTCTTTATTTACTAAAGGTCCGCCACTATTACCAGGGTTAATGGCTGCATCAATTTGTATGTATTTAACTCCATCCCGAATACGGTCCACTTTAGAAATTACTCCCTGAGTTGCTGTATAATTCAATCCATAAGGGTGTCCTATAGCAACTACTACATCACCATCTTTGGTAGATTCATAGTTGCCAAGTTTAACTTCCGGTATTTGTACCTCAACCGGCGGTTGTAAAAAAGCCAGGTCGTGTTTTCTGTCTGTATACCAAACGCGGCCGATCTGCTTTTCAAACAGCCGTCCGGCAATGGTTACCTCTGCATTTTTACCAACTACATGATCATTGGTAACAATCAGATCAAATTCTTTTACATAAAAACCTGTCCCTGTACTGTTTTGAGAAGCGATCTGAATTATAGCCGGCCTGTAAAGTTCTATGATCTGCTGCGTGTTCATTGTTCCTTGCTCATTTTGTTTCCAGATTTAGAAATTCAAGTTCTGTTGTGAACGATTGATTAAATGCAGGTGTATTATCAAATTTCAATTTGTCAGATTTAAATTTGAATTCGGGGTATTTTTCTTTCCATTTTGCCTCTATCTGCCCGATCCTTGTAATAATAGCCTCTTTATTATATTGTTGTGTTTCTGAATTATAAAACTCGTCCCGATACCCAAGATCTTTAAAATAATCTGAATAATTTGACATCATCATCAAATGGAATAATTCAGTAACAGGTCTCGGCAAGCTATAAGAATACTGACAATAAGATATTCCATATTCACTTATTTGTGCAGCGATGTGAGGCAACTTGTTTTCCCTGTACCAGTTAATATTCTGATTGGCATTATAAATGGCATCAGATATGGTTTTAAAATTCTGTGGCGTAACAATCGAAAAACTGTATTTGGAGCGGAATAAGTAAGGAAAGAATTCTTCTTTATCCTTTGACAATAGTTTTAAATAACAATCGCTCATTTCCTGATTTTTCTCAATAACCGGACGATCATCTTTACGGAAATAAATTTCTACGATCTTTTCGATCTCGGTAAGTAATTTTCCTTCGGGAACTATAAGATAATCTATTCTATAGGCGAGCGCTAAAAGTAAATAGGCAATGCCTCCGGAATATTTATCTGCATCAATTGCCGTAATACTATTGAGGGTTTCCTGGATCCATTTTTTAAAATATTGGAGCTTCACCGTTTTTTCTGCCTCTGGTATCTCCATTATATGATCTGTATCTACAGGTTTTAAAGATGTGAAATCCTGAACAAGCAGATCGTCCTGCTTATCTGCTTTAGTAGCCAGCTCTTTAAGTCCATAATAAAGTTTGCTGGGATTTGCCGTTTCAATATCACTATCAAAGAATAAATAGATCTTATCGTTATCAAGCGCATATCTGGTATAATAAAGCGCAAAATTCATTTCCAAAAGGCGCCTCATTACAGGAACGCTTGGTTGCTCCATTAATGCAAGTATGGCTTCTCCTTTGAATATAGTTTCATCATATCTTCCCTTAATAATTTTAGATCCCTGATAAAATTCAAAGATTCCGGATTTACCGGTTTGAGTGTGGATTACATTTTCAAGCTCATCATCTTTAAGGTAGTCGAAAAATGCATTTATGCTTTTAAAATATTCCTTTTCTTTAAAATACGCTTCTGCCTGATTCCACATTTCAACCTTAGCAACTGTTTTATTATTATCTGAATAGCGTCCAAACTGCAGTCCAGGCTGTGGATCTTCTTCTTCCGGTTTTTTCTTTGACCAGCTAAATATCTTTCCGAGCATAGGTTAAGGCTTTGAAGATGGGCAACTAAGTACAAATTTCTTAAAACGCTTGCAACAATAATGAATGAATTGTAAATCAGATGAATAATTGCTTCAAAATATGGGCCGCAGCTCTTTATAATGATAATTTTGCTAATTTAAACCTTCACTTCCTCATGGTTGATAAACTAAGAGTAAGTATGTTTTAAAAATCATTAGTTTCGCCCCACCCTAATTTTCTTTTCCATGAAGTTTATTGTTTCATCGTCCCAATTACTAAAACAACTACAGCATATCTCTGGCGTTATTAACGCCAATACCGTTTTACCAATACTGGAAGATTTTTTATTTGAAGTTGAAAAGAACAAGCTTACAGTAGTGGCCACGGACCTTGAAACAGTTATGCGCATTCAAATGGATATTGAAGCAAAGGACAGCGGAAGAGTATGCATACCTGCCAGGATACTGATGGATTCGCTCAAAAATATTGCAGACCAGCCATTGACCTTTACAATTGATAAAAATTTTGGGATCGAGATAACAAGCGATAATGGCAAGTATAAAGTAATGGGCGAAAACCCTGATAATTTTCCAAAGGAACCAACTGCTGATGATACAACAAATTTTACAATGACCGCTTCAGCACTGGTTACCGCTGTCAATAAAACACTATTTGCGGTAAGTAACGATGACCTTCGTCCAGCCATGACAGGAGTATATTTTGAGCTGAATAATGATTACATTCAATTTGTTGCTACAGACGCTCACCGTTTGGTGCGTTATAAAAGGACTGATGTAAAGTGCCCAAGACAAGATTCTTTCATTGTACCTAAAAAGCCACTTAACTTATTAAAAGCGGCTCTTCCTGATAATGATGATACAATCACCGTCAGCTACAATAACAATCATTTATTTGTAAAACATGGCACTACTCAAATGAGTTGCCGGTTAATAGATGCGCGTTTCCCGGATTATAAAGTTGTTATTCCTGCAGATAATCCTTATAAAATGGTGGTGGCGAAAGGAGATTTCCAAAGCGCCCTTCGCCGCGTAAGTGTATTTAGCAATAAAAGCACTAACCAGGTAGCATTAAATATAAGCGGAAGTGAACTTCAGCTAATGGCCCAGGATGTAGATTTTAGCTTTGAGGGAAATGAACGAATGAAATGCCAGTATGATGGTGATAATATTACCATAGCCTTTAATGCCCGCTTTTTAATTGAAATGCTTAATGCTGCCGATGGAAATGAAATCAAACTGGAGCTTTCCACCCCAACCAAAGCGGGAATAATTAAACCGACTGAATTGGAAGAAACAGAAGATGTTTTAATGCTGGTAATGCCTTTGATGTTGAATCAATAGTCAGAACCGGGATTTTGAAGGTTCTTAAAGATTTACCGGAAATAGCTTCAGCCCTCTGTTAAATTCAGAGGGCTTTTTATATAAAAGATACCGGATTTAGATGCAGCATGAAAAGGTTTGCGGAACTTTACATGGAATAGCCAGATAGTGCTGATTAGCTAATTGAAATATATGTTTCGTGAAATAATAAACCATTTTCAAACCCTTGAGCACAGGCCTGTAGAAAGAATGATTCTTTTAGTGGCTGGAATGCTATTGCTGTGGATGATTGAAGGAGCTATACCACTTGTTGCATTAAAATATCGTAAAACCAAATGGAGACATGCTTCTATAAACTTTTCATTTACAGTTATTCATCTGCTGATCCATACAGGTTTTGCCATTCTTATTGTTCTATTGTCTGACTGGTGCAGAATTGAAAATTTTGGCATTGTTAACTGGCTGCATACATCTGTTTTTTTAACTGTGCTTATTTCATTCTTTACCCTGGATTTTTTTGGTGGATGGCTTGTACATTTGGTTCAACATAAGACATGGATGCTTTGGCGCTTCCACATAATTCATCATTCAGATACCAATGTTGATGTAACCACAGGATTAAGACACCATCCGGTAGAAAGTGTATTAAGAGGAATTTTCTTTTTAGCCGGTGTTCTTGTTTCCGGATCACCTATGTATGCAGTAATGATCTTTCAAACATTATTGGTTTTGTCTACCCAGTTTACGCATGCCAATATTCGCCTTCCGGAATGGCTGGACAGGCCACTTAGCTATATAATTGTTTCCCCTAATATGCACAAAGTGCATCATCATTGGCAACTGCCTTTTACAGATAGCAATTACGGGGCAGTGCTATCCATTTGGGACCGCTTATTTGGTACTTACCAATCACTTCATCACAGCCAGATAAAGTATGGCCTTGATCGTTATTATCCAGGTGAAGAAGATGAGAACTTTATTCTGTTAATGCGAAAGCCATTTGGAAAGATTGATTAGCATTGAATAGCTTT
>JBJMLT010000262.1:0-2510 GCA_045805165.1 Flavisolibacter sp. | reverse complement strand
ATAAATGCCTTACAAAAAACAGAAAAGGAAAAAGCTTTAAGACGTGAAGTGCTTACAAGGTTCGAAAACTTCCTGGAAAGGAAGGACAACTTAAAAATTGAAAATGAAACAGTACAGGAAGTGCAGACGACATACATCAAAGCAAAGAATGATTACTCGGCTTCTCTGACAACAATAGATAAAATGACGACAGCCTTCAGGGAATACAATGATGAACTACAAAAACAAAGAACTGCCGAAAGGAATTACAATGTAGCTTACATTGAACTGGAAGAGCTGGTTGGTTTTCGTTTAAGGGATGTACTAATTCAATTTGGCTATATAACTAATTAATTATTTGTAATCTTTAACCCTTGTTACGTTCCAGGAAAATATATTCAACGGTGGCGGAAGAAAAAAAATCACCCGGCCTTTACCTGTCTCCAATTTCTATAGACTACAAACCTGGGCAGTATGTAAAGGAACTTGACGGCTGGAGGTTTATAGCCGTAATGGCAGTGATACTTATGCATTATATTCCAAGGATATTTATGGTTGGCTGGGTTGTTATGGACCTGTTCTTTGTGCTTAGCGGATTTTTAATTACCGGGATACTTCTGGATACAAAATCTGAAAAGGGATATTATAAGAATTTTATTGTACGCAGGGTCATCCGGTTATTTCCTTTATATTATTTATGTCTCTTTATAGTATTTTACTTTATTCCAGATTCATTTTTCGATGTATCTTATTACAGGAATCACCAAATATGGTATTGGCTGTATTCTTCTAATTGGCTTATTGCGCTACAGGGATGGACACCTACTAAAATGCTGGACCATTTCTGGTCATTAGCTATAGAAGAACAGTTCTATGTTCTGTGGCCATTGTTCGTATGGCTATTAAGCAGTAAACAATTGATGCGATGGTGCATCTTTTTATTCTTTGCCAGTATAATACTCAGAAACATAGGACTTAATTTTGGTTTTGTAATGCCCTATCCTTACGTCGCAACTATTGCCAGAATGGAACCGATTGCTTTAGGTGCCATAGTGGCTGTGCTTTTAAGGAATAATAAAGAAATACTGGAAAGGATAGCTCCATTAGCCAGCCTGATCTCTTTCATTTGTATCATAATAACATTTTTCATCGCCGGAACGGTCCATATGGAAAATGTTGTTATTTATTCGGTTGGATATACATTCCTTGATATTTTCTTTGCAGGTATGCTCGCCATTACACTTTCCAAGAATTTGCCATTATGGGCCAGAAAGTTCCTAACGCATCCCATTATACGTAAAATAGCTGGAATGACCTATTGTCTTTACGTGTTTCATGTGCCCATTCACTCTATAATGAAATACAAATACCTGCCACTGTTACAACAATACACCGGGAATGAATTAACCGGCTTTATATTAATGCTTGTTATTGGAATAGGGATTACTTTTCCATTATGTTATGCGATCCATAGATGGATAGAGGCTCCATTATGGAAACTAAAACGATTTTTTTGATCATTAATAAACGGATTGTATGAGGCTCTATTCCGGCAGGACTAGTTCTGTAATTGTATTTATTTTATTCTATTTATTTTTTTTATGTCCTCTGGCAAGTAATTTCACCGCCCCCCATGATGCAATTGATAATTTAAATGAATTTCAATCCGGAAAAGATCTTTTCAACCCTCATCACGTACTTTATCATATCACTACTTATTGGATATCCTCTTTTTTAAAAATGCTTTTTACACGTATTCCTTATTACTATCTGGTAGAATCGATAGATGCATTCTGGGGTACATTAACACTGGTTATTGTCTTTAATTTTTTCAAAAACCGTTTTGGGTATGATACTTTAACCTCGTTTATTGCAACCTGCCTTCCTGCTTTTTCCTTTGGAATGTGGTTCTATAGTACCAATATAGAAGTATATATGCCGCCCTTGTTTTTTTTAATGTTATGCTTATATATTATCAGTAAGCCGCAAATAAATAAGAGAGATCTTTATTTGCTGATATTATTTCACGTTCTGGCTATTTTATTTCATCAGGCAAATATTTTATTTACTCCTATCATCCTATGGCGAATCTGGATATCAAGGAAACAGTTAAACCCTGTTCCATTAATCGCTACCTACGCTGTAATTGGAGGCGGTTGTGTTCTTATTGCTTATTATGTGATTGGAAGATTTGTACTGCATTACAATACCACTGCTGAAATTGTACATTGGATGAGGGGCTACACAAATACAAATACTTATTGGTATCCTTTAGCACTAAGTACATTGATGAATGCTCTTGTGGGACTTAGCCATGCTTTTATAGGTGGTCATTTTGTTTTCAGGGTTCAGTTTATTGAAGATTATTTATATAAGCGTTTTTATTACCATAATCTGACAGATGAACTTTTTCTGGTTCAATCCCTTGAGCACAGGCAGGCATTATTTTTACTCGTGCTGGCAGGCATTCTGTTGCTTTTAATGTTGACATTGGTCACTTTATTTATTGTAAAATTCAAATCTATTTACGT
>JBJMLT010000261.1:0-3752 GCA_045805165.1 Flavisolibacter sp. | reverse complement strand
CTTTTAGCGGGAAGGATCTCTTTAATACAAGTATAGACTACACATATAACTACCATAATATGATCGTTTTTGGGGAAGTGGCTTCAGATAAAAATTATCATAAAGGTTTTTTATCCGGAGCAATCATTAGCGTTGATCCAAAAATGGAGGTTTCTATTCTTTATAGGAACATCAGTGAAAAATACCAATCGCTTTCAGGAAAGGCATTTACCGAAAACAGCATTCCGGTAAACGAAAGAGGCTTTTATATGGGAATATCTTTAAAGCCGGGAATAAAATGGCAAATAAAAGCTTATGCGGATCTGTATCATAAACCCTATTTATCGTACAGGGTCAGTTCTCCGGTCAATGGAAGCGATTTTTTGATGTCTGTACATTATTCTTACGATAAGTCTGCAGAAATCTATGGTAGTTATAGAGCACAGGTAAAACCGGTTGATAGTACAGGAGCCATTATTCCTTTTCCAGAGCTTCCTGTACATAAATCTATTCAAATCAATATCTTATACAAATTCACTGCAGGAAGAAGCTTGAAATTAAAGGGAGAAAAGCTTTGGAATACAAGCAATAATAAAAGCAGTAACAATGGTTTTTTAATATATCTGGAAGAAAGCAGAAAAATATTTCATGTCTTCCGCACCCATCTTCGCCTTCAATATTTTAATGCAAATAGCGGGAATCCAATTTATAGTTATACCGGTTTTGCAGCATTAAGCGCTTATGTGCCTGCATTTTATAATAAAGGTCTTTTTTACCAAGCTGAAATTGTATATAGCGCGTCCAAAAGAGTAGGGTTGAAATTCAACTGGATAGAGACAATTTATCTGGACAAAGAACAAATAGGATCAGGTCTTGATTTGATAAATGGCAATAAAAGATCTGAAATAAAAATGGAGCTGAAATATGCGTTTTTATAAGAAATTGTCGATGTTTAATTCTAATTGAGAATGAAATAAATAGAATGAAATATTAGTAAGTTTGATTATATCCATCCTTCATATTTACCATTCATCATCCATTTAAATTGTTTACCAATTTTAATTTTTTATTAAAAAAGCCCATAACTTACGGCCGAAATTACTAAAGCTGAGTCCTTTATTAGGCAAGGACTGGACGGACTAATGTTTTTAACTATCTAAAAATCAGACATTCACATGAGAAAAATTCTATCACTGTTTACAGTGCTAGTGCTTTTTTGTGCATTAGCATTTGGACAAAACCGTACTATTTCCGGGGTGGTCAGAGATGAAAAAGGTGACCCAATACCTTTTGCCACCATTTTAGAAACTGGTACACGAAACGCTACACAAGCCGACGCGAATGGTGCCTTTACCATGAAACTGGCAGGATCAAGAGTAACAATTTCCGCGTCCGGGCACGAAACACAAACCATTACAGTTTCAGGGAATACTGTAAGTGCTACTTTAACTACTACCAACTCACAATTAAATGAAGTAGTTGTAACAACAGCATTCGGAATTAAAAGAGCGCAAAGAATTACTCCTTACAGCTCCCAGGTTCTGAATGATCAGCAATTGAACATTATTCCGCATACAGATTTTAATAGTGCTTTGGATGGTAAAGTGGCAGGAGTACAATTCCGCGGGCAATCTCCAATTAAACTGGATGCTCAGGGGTCACTTAGGATAAGAGGCGGACTAGCCCTTACAGGCGATAAAGCTCCATTATATATTGTAGATGGAACGCCAACCAATTCATTCGATATCAATCCTGATGATATTGCTGACCTTACCGTATTAAAAGGCGCAAATGCTACAGCTTTGTTTGGTGAACAGGCGGTTGGTGGCGCTATAGTTATTACCACAAAAAAAGGAACAAAGGGTTCATCTATAGAAGCTAGCGAAGGAATTACTGTGGATAAAGTATACATTTTACCAAAATTCCAGAACCTTTATGCAGGTGGTGCTTCTTACGACCTTTATAAGTTTACATGGCAGGCAGGCATGCCTGATGCATGGAAGCCACTGGATGGAAAATACTATCCTGATTATACAGATGATGCATCCTGGGGGCCAAGAATGGTTGGTCAGGAATATATTCCATGGTACGCTTGGATTCCTGGGGCAGCAGATGCAGGCAAAACTGCTTCTTTAGTTCCTCAGCCAGATAATGCACGCGATTACTGGAGCACTGGTGTTACATCTAATACCAACGTTGCATTTTCAAAAGCTTCTCAGGGAGCGAATGTTCGGGTTTCTTATACTAATAATAGTATTAAGGGTATGCTACCCAATACAAATTCTGCAAGGAATACTCTTTTTGCAACTACATCAATAGAATTGAACGGCCATTTCACAACAGGTGCTGATGTAACTTTTTCCAACCAAACGATCCATGGCTTTTTCAGCGATGCTTATGCTAATCAGTCGAGCGGATCTTTTTCTTCCTGGTTCCACAGGGATCTGGATATGAAAAAGCTGGAACAATACAGAGGTCTTAAAACACCTATAGGAACTTATGCAAGCTGGAATTTAAGCGCCAATCCAAGTTCTCCAAGTGTTGTGAATAGTGTTTATAAAGGAAACTACTGGTATAATTTCTATACCTTTTTCGACCTGATTAATAATGGTCAGAACAGGGACCGTTTATATGGAGACGCTTATCTAACTTATACTTTAAACAAGAATTTCAAAGTAAGAGGAACGGTTCGTAAAAATTCCATTAACACCCTTTATGAAAATATAACTCCTACTGAAATTGAGACTAGTGGCGCTCAAACAGGAGAAAAGGCAAGCTATGCTACCGGTCAAACAAAGGCAAATGAAATGAACTATGAGGGATTAGCTTCCTATAATCAAACTTTTATAAATAAGCTGAATGTTTCACTGAATGCAGGTGTTAATGATTACCGCTTTAGTTTTGAAACATCTGAAATGGCTACGAAGAATGGAATAAACGTTCCGGGACTTTATGCTATTTCAAATTCAAAAGATCAGCCTTCTCTAACTAATACAAGGCAGAAAAAGGAAGTACGCTCAGTATTTGGAAGTGGTGATATTGAATGGAACCGCATCATTGATGTAACATTTGCTTTACGTAATGACTGGTATTCAGTATTATTTGCTAAAAACAACAGTCTTCTTTCTCCTTCAGTGGGTGGAAGCTTTTTCTTTTCCGACTTTACCAAGAATTCATTACCATGGTTAAGCTATGGAAAAGTATTCGGAAGCTGGGGTAAGAAGCCTATTACTGCATTAGATCCATATCAGACAAACTTTGCCTATTCTATTAATCAGAATAAATGGAATGGAAATTTCTTAACTGCTGTTCCTAATCAGGGTGTGGATTCTGCGTTAACAGGTGCTCTTGTTTCAACCATTGAAACAGGTATTGATCTGAAGTTTGCTCATAACCGTTTTGGCATTAACGCACTTTATTATGATGAAACTTCCAAAAATGCTCCTTTCCCTGTAGCTATATCTGGATACAGTGGTTTTACATCTTTATTGGAGAATGTATCTCTTATAAAAAGAAGGGGAATTGAAATAGTGTTGGATGCACATGTAATGTCACGTAAAGACTTTACCTGGGACATCACTAAAACCTTTGGTTATTTAATAGATAACCCGGTTGTTGAAACAGATAAAGAAGGTAACAATATCTTGATTGCTACCGGTGCTGCTTTCTCAGGAATTGTTCCTCCTAAAGTGTACCAGGTGAAAGGACAGCAATGGGGTCAGTTGATAGGAACTGCTATTAAAAGAGTAAATGGTGCTCCTGTTCTCGATCCT
>JBJMLT010000260.1:0-6783 GCA_045805165.1 Flavisolibacter sp. | reverse complement strand
GATGTAAGGCTTACATATTGTTGCTGAATCCTGATATCATTACCAGCAAGAAATGCATTCATCTGTTGCCAAATGCAATTAATGTTTGATTGCATATTCCACCATTTATAAAGGGTAACAGGCAAGGAAAATCCAATTGATAAGGTTTTGCGGTTCTTCTGATTTGCAGGTGAAAGTATTTCTTTATTTGTGGCTGAATCCACTCTTGGTGAAAAGTTAGTAATAGGATCTGCATCATAACTAAACAACAAGGAAATGATCTTTCTGTTGAATGAATAAGCAGTATTTATTGCATCTGTAATGGAAGGCTGCAAGGCGGGGTTACCTGCCACCTGTGTGTACGGGTCATAAAATATAAGAAATGGCGCCATGTCATTGTAAGCAGGCCTGGTTATTCTATGACTGTATGAAAAGCTTAAAGAATGGCTTTCATTTATTGCATGTGAAATAAAAAATGACGGGAATAACTTTCCATATTTTCTATTTATAATATTTTTTCGTTCTTTGGTATTCAGGTTAGACTGGGTATATTCATAACGCAAACCTGCCTTCATATTGATATTCTTCGAAATAGAAATATTCAGGCTACTATAAACTGCAATTATTTTCTCCGACAAATCATATACACCTGATAACTGCAGATCTTTTTCCCATATATTCTGATTGAGGCGGTTAATTTCCACATCATTGGTAAACATGGAAATAGTGGACTTAATACCTGACTGAAGATCCAAGCGGGAAGAGAGTTTTTTAAAATGGTCCAGTGCAAGAACCCAAACTTGAATAGGAGTGTTTTTATTGCTGGTTACGAATTTGTCGAAAAGAAAGTTACCGGCAGGATCATAATATGTATTAATATATGTATCAGGATTGTTAGCCTTATAATAATCATAATTCGCATTAAAGATGATTTTTTCATTTGGATGAGGAATATATTGAAAATTGAAATTGGCTGAAAAATTATACCAGTCGTTCACATCCTTATTTGAAATAGATAAGATGGTATCTGTATGCTGGTCCTCATTAATTTTACTTTTATTATCCGATTGAATAGAAACTTTATTGTCATATCCTGACAGCATAATACCCAGAATAGTACGTTTCCCGGGCTCATAATCCAAACCAATTTTTCCATTGTAAAAAGACCGCAGAAGGCTTCTGTCTACATCTGAAAAAGTTTCCGTTGCCATCCCATTATAACTAACCTTATGATAAAATTTATAAAACTGAGCGGAATGTATCCTGGTTAAAGAAATATCCCCAAAAAGATTTAATTTATTTTTCCGGTAATTGAAATTCAGACTTCCCTCCGTTATAAACCCTTTACCATATCCTACTGTAATGGAGTAGGTACCATTAGTACCATACTGCGCATTTGTCCTGAAAATAATATTTATATATCCACCATTACCTTCAGCATCATAGTTAGAAGGGGGGGTTGCAATCAATTCAATTCTTTCAATATTTCCTGAATTCATATTGGATAGCATTTGAATTAATGCATTAACAGGCATCCTGTTAACCTTTCCATTGACCATAATTAAAACACCTTCCTTTCCATTCATGGAAATAATATTGTTTGGCTGATCAATAATAATCCCAGGTGATTTCTCTAATATTTCCAATACCGTACTTCCTGCTGATGTAATGCTGCCTGCTACATTAATAACAATTCGATCCATTTTTTGTTCAAAAAAAGGTTTATGGGTAGTAATGGTCACTTCTTTTAATGGATTACTTTTTGGCGAGACTGAAAGGGTTCCAAGATTAATAGAATCGTTCAGGCCTTTAATAATAAACGGTTTAGAATAAACGGAAGAATAACCTGTATTGGAGCAGGATATGGAATAAGCACCTGCGGGTATCTTGCTAATTGAATATGTGCCCGCCATATCAGTTATTACACCTTTAACAACAGAGGAGTCAACAGATTTAATTAATAATATCGTTGCTGATGGAACAGGCAAACCATTCAAATTAGTGATCCGGCCATAAATATGAGATTGACCATGAACACTAGTATTCATTGCCATAATAATTATTATCGTGAGAATAATTATAGATTTAATCTTAGTCATCAGCCATTTTCAATTCAAAGCATATAAAAATCGATGCTCTGTGCAGATACACGAATCCTCAATTTGAGTGACTGCAAATGAGAAGTTAAACGATATGCTCTCCAAGGGCTTTAGCAATGGCCTCCTTACCGCAATTCACGTGCAGCTTCTGATAAATGTTCTTAAGATGTGAACGGATAGTATCAAAAGCAAGCTTCATTTCGACGGCTATCATTTTTATACTATATCCTTTCGAAAGTTTTTGCAATACTTCAATCTCCCTTTCAGAAAGATGGTATTTGTTTCCAACGTGCCTCGCCTGAAAGCTGTCCAGTACTTTTCTGGCAATAGACGGTGACATAGGGGCACCACCCTCCAATACTTCCTGAATAGCATCAAATAATTTTTGTGGTGGTGTTTTTTTCAAAAGGTAACCATTAGCACCGGCGCACAGACACATGAATAATTTCAAATCGTCCTCAAAAACAGTGTACATGATAACCGATGTAATTGGCCGCGCTTCCTTAATTTTTTTTACCCCCTCTATCCCACTTTCCTCGGGCATATCAATATCCATCAGTACAACATCTGGTTTATAAACTCTAACCAGCATATCAGCCTCCGTGCAATTATTATAATCACCAGCCACTTGATAGCCTTCTGTAGTATTAAGCAGGTATGAAAGAGATTCTCTGAGCCGGTCGTTATCTTCAAATATCATAATGCGGATAGGCATAACCTCAAAATTATCATTTGTAACGATAAGCTTTCCTCACTCATTTGAGTGATTAATGTATTGGCATGGAAACCGTTACTCTGGTTCCCCCTCCTGGCCTGGAATCTATTTTCAATATTCCTTTCCACTTTTCAGCTCTCCATTTCAGATTCTTAAGGCCATTCCTGGAAGATGACTGGTCAGTCGAAAATCCTTTGCCGTCATCAATCACTGTCAGTATAAACAACTTATGATCAAAAATTGTTTTTACCCACACATTTTTTGCTGATGCGTGCTTATAAATATTGTTTAATGATTCCTTATAGATCAGGTAAAAATCCTTACGTTGCTCCATATCCATCTTTCTGCCGGAAATAGTTTCCCCGAAGTCCAGGTGGCAATTTGTTTCGCCATTATCAAATAATTCAGCTGCAAATCTGCGCATCCGCACCACAGTTTCCTCTATTGTATCATTCCTGCCATTCACACTCCAAATTATATCATCGAGAGCCTGGCTCGAATTATCTGCTTCTTCTGTTATCCGTTGGAGGAATTTGCCGGTTTCATGCGACTGAAGACTTTTTCTTCCAAGTTCGGAAAGTATACTAATGTTAGTTAGCGTAGATCCAATGTCGTCATGAAGATCACTGGCCAACCTGTTCCGAACCATTTGCATTTGAAGCAATTGCTTTACACGATATTGATATAATGCATAAAAAATGACAATAACCAATATAGAAAGTAAAAGGAAAAACCACCAGGTTTCCCAAAAAGGTGAAAGAATAGTAAATCCAAAACGGGCCGGAGGTCCATAACTGCCGTTCCATCCAAGAGTTCTGACCTCAAATAAATAATCACCTGGCTGCAGGCTGGCGTAAGAAACTGCGTGCAGGTTAGCAGGATGACTCCACGAACTGTCAGTTCCTCCCAAAAGACGATAGCTGTAATAGATCTGCCTTTCATTTATGAAGCCCGGAGCACTGAATTCAAAATTGGCCGCGTTTTGAGAATAGGAAAGTGAATTAGATCTATTAGCTGCATTCACACGCTTACCTGCCAAATAAACGGAAGAAATGTAAATATGCAAAGGAGCCGTTGTGTCCAGGTTTTGATCAATTATATGCACTAAACCCTCCGTAGTGGCACACCAAATCTCATTATTCTTCGTGCAAATAATGTCGTTTACAATTGCGAAAAAATTATAGATCCTGCTAAAATTAAATACTTTGAAATCCGAACCTTTCGGAATCAATTTATCAATACCAAGAAAAGACCCGATCCAGATATTACCAACGCTGTCTTCATTGATGGCTTTTATAAAATTTGAAGTAAGACCATTTCTCTGGTCGAAAATTTTGATCTGCCAGGTATTACCTTTTTTAATTAATTCAGTAACTCCCTTATACCTAGTACCAATCCAGATATTTCCCTCTTTATCCTGATAAAGGCTTCTGATATGTTTATCAGTTATGTAATGACTTACGTTCTCTATGGTATGAGGGTGTTGTTTAAATCCATCCGGACTTATCCGGTATAATCCATCTTCCCAGGTACCGATCCAAAGGCATTTATTCTGATCGAACAGCAACGTCTGAATACGATAGGGGATAATAGTATCTGATACCATTTCTTCAGCATCGCCTACAACTATTCCTTTGCCACATCCAATAACAACGCGATCCATTGACAGGGTACCACAAAACATACTCTTACTGATTTTTTTAAGGCGCCTGATCAACAACAAATTGTCATCATTGAATATCCTCAGATCCGTAATGGAAAAGAAAAATGGCAGATTAAAACGACTAAGACCAGATATATTTTTATCGTCATTATAAACAAATGTATTTTGCCAAGTATCAAATACCTGGATCTGCTGATTTTTTTTGGGGACCCCGATAAATATTTTATTCGGGCTTCCGTTCGTAAATACTTTTAATACATTGTTATTTTTAAGTCCATGTGCAGTTGAATAAATATTAATGTTATTCTGACTTGTCAATTTAGCCAATCCAAGGGTGGTGCCTATCCATATATTTTTTTCCCTGTCCTGAAACATACAGGTGATTCGCTTTGAGGGTAATCCGTCTTTATCTGAAAAAATTGTATAAACTCCATTTGCCTTTAAGCTGACCAGATTTTCATTATTGCCTATCCAAAGATTTCCGTTTGGCTCTTCAATAATATCGACAGGAGTAAATGAAGGATTATTTTTAAAAAATACCGGTTTCAATAACTGCTTTAGTCCCTCTTTATACTGTGTGTTTAGTGAATATAATTGTAATCCGGATGCAGTACCGATCCAGATCCTTTTAAGCCTATCCTGGAAAAGGCATTCAAATACTGATATTGATGTTTTGCTTTCTGCAAGTATTTTAAATTCCGGATCATAAATGCGAAGAGGAATTTCAGGAGAACAGACGGCAATGAGCGAATCATTTATGATAGTTATTTTGGTATAACTCGCATTAGCCTGTTGTTGCATGGGTTTTACGAGATGTCCATTGGTTAATTCCCAAATCCCATTTGTATCTGTTATAGCATAAACCCGATGTGCCGGAGAACAATAGAAGCTATTAATGATAACATTTTTGAATACGGCCTTTTTCGTTACTATGTCATTTTCTATGAGGTCTGTAACGCCAGTATTCAATGCCACATAAATTTTACCATCTTTTGATTCATAAACATCATTTACAGTGTTGTCAGACAGTCCGTTAGCAGTGGTATAATTGGTGAATTTATACCCATCATATTTACTTAAACCTTCCCATGTACAGATCCATATGAATCCTCTGGAATCCTGGAATATCTTGCGTACAGGATTTGCGACCATTCCGTCGCTGACCGTATAATTTTTGAAAATTAATTTTTGCGCGTAAATATTTGACAAATAAAAATTGAAGATGCCAATAAAAGCTAACCGAAGCAACATTGTGCCTTTTATTTACTTATTCTAAGTTAGTGAAGATTTATTTGTGAATTGTTGTATAAGAAATCGAGCGAGGGGGCGTCTGGGATGGTTGTGGAATAGATATCAGGTCCAAAGATGATTATTTTCTTTGTAGAAGTATTGTATGGTTCCCATTCCGGGAGATCTTTTCCATTCGGATTTCCTGTTTTGGCAAAGTTTGCCCAATAGGATGACATGGCGGATGCTAGTTTATAGTCAATAGATTCCCAGGGCCGGTTAACAAATTTTAAATTATCATAAGCATATGGAACTTCTCCAGTGTGAAATGCTCCATACTTTACATATTCTCCTGCAGCAGGAACTTTCCTAGCGAAGCGATAAACAAATACTTTAGATCCATGACTGCTTTGAATATTTGCCCAAGTATAATTCTGAATACCAAAGATCTGGTCGCGAGAAAGCTTTAACTGGGAAACTGCAGCGATAGAATCTGTGGTTGCAGGAAAGTATTTTAAGAAAGTACGTGCATCTGCACCATAATTTTTCTCAACATCTTTAACAAATGCCTCTGCTTTTTTTGCTGGTCCGAATAATAATCCTTCGTCTTCATTCCAGCCTGTAAGAAGACTTACTTTATTTTCTTTTCCCTTCGAAAAAATAATGCTGATTGGCTCGGGTAAGACATAACCATCAATTATGGGACCTCCACCACCTTGAGCTTTCATTAGATCTGCAGCAGAGAGCTTTCTTAGATCTGCGAGATCAGAGGCATGCAAATTTGCTGCTTTTTTTAAACCTGCCTGTTCTGCGGATTGTAATGATTGACCTCCGAATTGTCCGGTTACCATACTTGCTCCGCTTTCAGCAATTGCTTTTTTAAAAAGTCCTTTAGCCAGAGGAGAAGCTACCAGGCAATTTACACTCATGGAACCAGCTGATTGTCCTGCAATAGTTACATTATCAGGATCACCACCAAAAGCCGCAATATTTTTCTTTACCCATTTTAACGCTTCGATCTGATCTAACAATCCATAATTACCAGAAGCTTTATGGGGTGATTCTTTGGTAAGCTCAGGATGCGCAAAAAAACCAAATAT
>JBJMLT010000259.1:0-3563 GCA_045805165.1 Flavisolibacter sp. | reverse complement strand
ACAGTTGTCACATTCTCTGCAGGAGTCTACAAGACAACCGATACCAACGGAATCTCCGACTTTGAATTTTAACACATGGTCACCCACCTCTTTTATCACGCCTACAATTTCATGACCTGGCACCAGCGGATAAACTGAAAAACCGAAATCGTTACGTACAAAGTGTATATCTGTATGACAAATGCCGCAATATTTTATTTCTACCAAAACATCATGCGGACGCGGACTCCTTCTTGTGAAATTCCAGGGAACGAGATTTTCTGAAACTGCCATTGCAGCGTAAGCCTTTGTGGGAAGCCTTGTTGAAGTCAAATTCTCTATGGGAGATTCTTGCGTTTGTAGCATACTATAATTTTATCGAAGTGAAGAAAAAGGCTGTATCTGAAAATTGTCAGCATAGGAGATACAGGTTGGAAATATAGAAGATAGATATAAGGTAAGAAGAATTCAACCATAAAAAAATTAATTCTTCGAAATGCAACGCTAAAACAGTCGCATGGAACTACCGGATTCAATAAATCACGAGCATTTATTCAACTACCTTAATATTTTGCGCAATATACTGGCAGGATTATATTTAGTATTTTCATAACCTTAACCCTTCATAAGTTATTCTAACTTCAAAAAGCTTATTCCTGATGATAACTTCTGCCAAAACCATTCTAATGCGAAAAGAACATTTAATCTTGATTTTATTTGCATTTTCACTCTCCACTCATTCTCAGGATATACAAAAACATAAAATCAAATTATTTATTGATTGTAGTAATTCGTATTGCGATATGAATTTTATAAAGACTGAAATCAACTTTGTTGATTATTTATTGGACTATAAAGTAGCTGATATCCATGTTCTGATTACACAGCAAATGAATGGGGGAGGTGGAAGCCAATTTCAATTGATATTTTTTGGGCAAGGTAGATATAAAGATAGAATAGATACTCTGCGATATAATGTAAAACCCAATAGTACTGATTTTGAAATAAGAGCCTTATTGGTAAAGTACCTTCAGTTAGGATTAGTTCCTTTTATAGCTCGTTCAGAAAATATTGAAAACATATCAATTCAATTGAAGGAAAATAATTCTACCGGATCGTCTCAGCAATCAAATTCATCTAAGGATAACTGGAATTATTGGGTTTTTAATATAAATGCTAACGGCAGTTTAAATGCAGACCAGGTATATAAGGCAAAGCGCTATAATGGTAACCTTTCAGCTTCAAGGATAACAGATAAATTAAAGATTAGATTTAATTTAAGTGCTGGTGTTAATAAATCTTCTTATGAATTTGGAGATGATTCTAGCGGGATCACCAAAATTGTGGTAAAAAATAATAATTACGATTTCCTGCATCAACTCGTAAAGAGTCTTGATGATCATTGGTCTATAGGGTATGATTTGGATATTTCCAGAAATACATTTACTAATTATAAGATCAGAACACTATTTAAACCGGCCCTTGAATATGATGTATTCCCTTATAAAGATGTAAACAACAAACTATTTACTATAAGGTATGGAATTGACTTTATTAATAATAATTATTTGGATACTACTATTTATTTAAAAACCAAAGAAACTCTATTTGGTCAGGGTCTTGATATGGCACTAACCTTTAACCAAAAATGGGGAACGGTAAACCTTTCTGCAAGCGGTCATAGCTATTTTAATAATCCAAAATATTATAATATAGGTTTGGGAGGTGGTGTTAGTGTACGGGTGACAGGCGGACTTTCATTTAATGTATTTGTTTTCGGGAATTATCAAAGAGATCAGATTTATCTTCCAAAAGGTTTAGCTACAGAGCAAGAAGTCTTAACCCGGCAGCGTCAATTGGCAACAAACTATACCTATTTTACTTTTTTTGGTATATCTTATAGATTTGGATCCAAACTAAACAATTTTGTAAACCCAAGATTTGAAGGTGGTAATAACGGAAGTTTCTTCTTTTCCAATTAATAAGTGTCACTTTACGGGAAAGTCTTTGCTATCTGCTACTTTTTAATTTGGCTTGTTGAAGACAAGGCACTAAAAGAAGGATTAAATAAAATACTTTGTTTGTATAAAAATAAAATTTTAGTTCAACATCTCAACCTTTCAAAATAATCAGTTATTAATAATAAAAACCCCTTGTGCAAACAAGGGGTTAACCAACCAGTGACCCCGTCAGGATTCAAACCTGAAACCTTTTGATCCGTAGTCAAATGCTCTATTCAATTGAGCTACGGGGCCATATTTTTATGGGCTGCAAATATAAAGGAAAATTACTTCATACTCCCACCACATCCCTCCTTATCAACTTGTCAACTTGTCAACTCTCCCCGCTGCCATCTGTTAACTATCAACCGTCAACTGCTCCCTCCTTGTCAACCTGTCAACTTGTTAACTTATCAACTCTTCTCCCTCTACTCATAAATCCTCCCACTCGTACTCTCCACTAAATTCTTAGGTAACAACCACGCCATAAACGCTCCTAGTTTATTAACGATTCCTGTAATAACTTCCGCCCTTCCTTTCAACATGGCGTCTACTGCAATCCTGGCCACTTGATTGGCTTGCATATTTACTTTTTTTGCAAGCTTTAATCCTTTCTCTCCAATCTTGGCTCGCTGGGCCCAATCGGTTTCAGTACTGCCTGGACTCACACAGGTTACACTAACATTGGAATGCTTAAGCTCCTGGCGCAACGCTCTCGAAAATTGCAATACAAATGATTTGGTAGCAGCGTATACACTTAAATAAGGAACCGCCTGGTAAGCAGCCGAACTGGCTATGTTCAAAATATATCCTTTGGAATTCTTTTTAAGTTCAGGTAAAAATAAATAAGTTAGTTGCACCACCGCATTCATATTCACCTGCATGTTTTCCATATACTCCGCAAGCTCATATTTTTCAAACTTTCCGCTTAATCCATAGCCGGCATTATTGATCAGATATTGAACAGGATATTTATTGATAAGGCACCAGTTATAGATCTCTTGCGGACCGTCTATTTTTGCCAGGTCACACACAAGATAGTGGGCCTCCACATCAAATTCATGTGACAACTCTTTCGATACTTTTTTTAATAGATCTTCATTTCTGGCAACAAGCAATAAATTTACCTTCCTCTTTGCCAACTCCCGCGCAATCGCTTTCCCAATACCCCTATTCGCCCCCGTTATTAATGCATATGCCATGAAATATAAATATTATTAAGACTTGAAAAGAAACAGTTGTAATTAAATAGTGAAACTACAATAAACTGCTAACCCTTAAACAAGATTGCTTAAATGAAGGATCTTACAATAAAAGAAATTGTAATTCGTAATTTGTAAATCGTAAATCAATTTTGTACAGTAGAAGCAAACTTATGATAAAACGGCGTTTTACTATTCTTATCCTTAGGCAGGTATTTGCCCGTAACTACAGGAATATACATTACGCGTCGCCTGCTTTTTTCACCATAATGCGGTGACTGCTGCACTCTATGCCATAAACGGCCATCATGAACGGTAAGGTCACCGGCTTTTATGTCCAGACCTACTTCCCTGGGATCCGGTTTATGGTCAACGAAGTATT
>JBJMLT010000258.1:0-19438 GCA_045805165.1 Flavisolibacter sp. | reverse complement strand
TAGAAAATACCAATGCATCTACTATTATTTTTTCTGCTCGTCCCCTTTTATGGTCACAGCATGAGATATTACTGGAATTTGTTGTGCAGGATAATGGACCTGGAAAGCGCACAAAAGGATTTTCCTTTTACCGCTCTATGGTGAATGCTAAAAAATTAATTAATGAGTTGAATGGGAAAAGTGAGTTGATCAGCATTAGTGGTGGTAATACTACTTTCAAGTTTATCATTAAATGTCAGCATAAAGAAGAGGTAGAGAAAAATGTTGAAAATGATAGATATAAAGATTCTCTGAAAGGCAAGAGAATTTTAATAGCAGAAGATAACGAGATCAACCAGCAAATGATCATAAATATTCTTAGAAGGGAAGGAGTAATAGTTGATATTGCCAGCGATGGTAAAGAAGCTATAGATATTTTTGAACGCAATGATCATCACGATCTTGTTATCATGGATCTTCAGATGCCTTTTATGGATGGCTTTCAGGCAACAAATTATTTAAGAAAGAAATTAAAAAGTAGCATACCGGTCATTGCCGTTTCAGCAGGTGCCACATCACTCGAACAATCTCAATGCTACGAGCTTGGCTTCGATCATTACATAAGCAAGCCATTCACGTCTGCAGAACTTATTACACAAATACGTCGCTTCCTCCTGGATAATTATTCCGAAGAAGTAAACTCAACTAAAATAGCAGTATAAAGAAGCTGGTAGCTGCTGGCTTTTAGCTAATAGCCAAAGAACAATTTCTTTGCTTATTATTCACAGTTAATAGCCTTGAAGAAATTGTAAATTGTAATTTGTAAATAACTAACTATATATCCAACTTGAATTTTACAAACACGCCATCATCTCTCACCTCCATGTCCCACCTCTTCAAATAATAACCTTCTCCGGAAACATTCCGTCCATTCTTCAGGCAGAATTTATAATGATGCAGAGGACAAACTATATTTCCCAATAGATCAATATATCCATCCGCTAAATAACCTCCCGAATGCGGACACGTATATGGAAACGCATAAAGCTGTCCATTATATTTTGCTATACAGATCCTTTTCTCCCCAGCCATTACTTCCGCTACACCATTCTTTCCAAATGGGATATCGTCTATATTCTCAACAATTTTTATCCACCCGGTATTCAAGTAATTAATTGATTAATTAGTAAGATAAGATCGCAAACTGAACCCATAAACATTTGCGATAGTTTTTTATTTTAAATTTGCTCCATTAAAACCATTCACCATTCACCAACTTGCAGCTAGCAGCTAGTAGCTAGTTGCTTTCTCCCAATTCCCAATTCCAAATTCCCATCACACTTCATACTAAAAGCGTTCACATTCCCGATTAAAAGCGTTCTATACTCAACTCCTGGCCAGGTATAAGCTTACTTCTGTCCAATTCATAGTCCACAAATACAAGCCTTTTTAACTTTCCATATATTAAAGATTTCTCACTGCGGGAAAACGAAAGATCAAATTTCAAACAGCGATCTTTATCTTCTGGTTTAGTATTTGAAATACAAAAATCAGTTGGCGACAACCAGATCGTTTTAATTTTACATAGAACAAATATATATGCTCGATAAAAAGAACCTGATAATCGGAGATGAAAAAGCTATACTGGTAAGTGTTATTCAAAAAGATCAAAAGGAAGAAGAAGCAAATGAATACCTTGATGAACTGGCATTTTTAGCCGAAACTGCTGGGGCCATTACAGTAAAACGTTTCGTTCAAAAACTAGCTCATCCGGATAGCCGGACTTTTGTAGGCAAAGGAAAACTGGAAGAGATCAGGGAATATGTAGCCAGTAAGGATATTAACCTTGTAATCTTTGATGACGAACTAAGTGGATCGCAGATCACTAATATTGAGAAAGCCGTAAATGCAAAGACTATTGACCGGTCAGACCTTATCCTTGACATATTTGCCCGCAGGGCTAAAACTGCCCAGGCAAAAGCACAAGTTGAACTGGCACAATATCAATATATTTTACCCAGGCTGCGTGGTATGTGGAAGCACCTGGAAAGATTGGGAGGTGGCATAGGCACCCGGGGACCAGGAGAATCCGAAATAGAAACAGACCGTCGTATCGTACGTGATAAGATCTCTCTGCTTCGAAAGCGTCTGGCAGAAATAGATAAACAGGCCTTTACACAGCGAAAGGAACGGGCCGAATTTATTCGTGTGGCCCTGGTGGGTTATACAAATGTGGGGAAGAGCACTATAATGAATTTATTGAGCAAAAGTGAAGTGCTGGCAGAAAATAAATTATTTGCCACTCTGGATACAACCACAAGAAAAGTAGTCTATGAGAATACTCCATTTTTATTGAGCGATACGGTGGGCTTTATTCGCAAGCTCCCTCACCATTTGGTAGAATCATTCAAGAGCACTCTTGATGAAGTAAGGGAATCAGACATACTATTGCATGTAGTAGATGTTTCTCATCCGAATTATGAGGATCAGATAGGTGTGGTGAATAAAACGTTGCAGGAACTAAATGCATTTGATAAACCTATTATTACCATATTCAATAAAACAGATCTGTATGCAAAGAATACTTTCGACCCATGGCTGGAGAAGGAAACCAAAGATCAGATCTTAAGTGATCTTAATTCCCGCTGGCAGGAAGCTACACATGGCAATGCCATATTTATTTCTGCATTGGAGAGAACTAATATAGATGAATTAAGGAAAGTAATATTAGATAAAGTAAAAGAAATGTATAAGGTGAGGTATCCGTATAGAACGGAGAACTTCTTTTAATGTCCCCGGTTCGTCAATAAACTAATTCACAATAATCAATCAAATTGTAATTAGTAAATTATTACAATCCGCTTATTGTTAATCCAATTGTCAGTGGTTTTACTTGTGGACCAGCTCCTTCCTTAAATAGCGGAGTGAATGAATAGGAGCCAAAGACACTAAAATGGCCATAGCCAATACGGGCCATGCCGGATACCCTTACAGAATTAAAATATTTAGTATTGCCTTCTTTATCAATATAGGAGAGAAGAGTATTACCATTTTTATCTACAAGTGTCTTGCCTTTAACTTTTGCATCCAGCAAATAGCCTACTTTAACGCCTAAGGCTAATTTAAAGCTTTTGGCATCGTTATCCTTATCAGACCGGTAACGCAATTCAACAGGCGCTTCTGCGTAAACTGTTCCCAGTTTGTACTTCTTAAAATAATTAGTGTCACTAAGGTCTTTAAATCTTATAGTGCTGTTATTATCTTTTAATCCTACATAGGTTTTATTAAGGAAGATATTATCAGAAGCTATTCCAGGTCCAATGCCAACACTAAAATGTGGATTGGTTTTAAAAGGGAAATCCAGCATCAGGTACATATTGAAAGTGCGGGAGAAGCCGGTAGTATGAATTGAATCAGGCTTATTAAGCCAGCCAGTACCACCAAACTGGATCAGAAAATGATCGTTCGATGTTCTGGGAATATAATTAGTCACTTTAACCTTCACCGTAGTATCTGCCTGTGCGAATAAGCAACTAACAAAACAAAGTGCCAATGCTGTACTTACTAATCTTCTCATATCAATGGTTAATCCAACAAATGTATTTTCTACATGGTTAATGAAAGGTTAATGGTACGAAATCTTAGATTGAACTTCTAAAGAGCTTGAATTATTTACAGAGCGTGTTGAGTTACTTAATAGAGAATAATTAATAATTAGTAACAAAAAAAGCGGAGCTGTAGCTCCGCTTGATGTGGATCCTGCTGGGATCGAACCAGCGACCCTCTGATTATGAGTCAGATGCTCTAACCATCTGAGCTAAGGATCCTTTACCACCTATGTGGTAAAAATTGGACGGCAAAAATAATAAAAATGATCTATTCATTCATAATACTTTATACCAATTAGTTTTGATGAATGAAAAACATCAAAAACATCATCTTCGATCTTGGTGGTATTTTTTTGAATATTGATTTTGCCCGCACAGAAAAAGCCTTTGCCTCATTAGGCGTTTCTCAATTTAACACATTGTTCAACCAACATTATTCGTCCAATCTTTTTAAATTGCTTGAAACAGGTAAGATATCTCCGGAAGAATTTCATCAGTCATTCGTACAGCAGACCGGAGTCCGATTAAGTTATGCTCAGGTAAAAGAAGCGTGGAATGCATTGCTGCTTGACTTTCCTGTAAAGAGGCTTCATTGGCTGAAATCTATAAGTAAGCGGTACACTATTTTTTTGTTTTCCAACACCAATGAAATTCATTACGACGCATTTACCGAAAGCTTCAGGAATTTAATGAAAGAGGATTTTGATACCTATTTTAAAAAGGCCTATTATTCGCACCAGATCAAGCTCCGTAAGCCTGACCCCGAATCCTATTTATACATAATTAATGAGCAAAACTTAAATTCTAAAGAAACTCTCTTCATAGACGACACTTTAAAGAACGTTGAAGGCGCCTCATCCGTTGGCCTCCAAACAATCCATATAGTTCCTCCTATGACCGTTCTGGATTTAGACTTGTAGCAACCAAATGTCCCTTGACTTATTAACCTTACCATTGACGATTGGTGAATCACCTGATTTCTTCAAAATCAATATAATCTTCCTTATCTACCTTCTTATCTTTTCTTTCATTCTCAGTTTCGTTCTTCATTGCTTCTTTCCGAATATCTCTGAATCCCTTTCTTACTTTCAATGTTGTACGTATTACAGGAATAATGAAATTGAATAGCAGCCTGTACCCTAGGTAGAACAGAAAAAAGTAAAAAAGAAAACTTAAAATCATAGATATCAAAGGTACAAATGGTAAAATATCTAATATTCATTTGGAAGATAATTAACGTTTGTCTTACCTTTGCAGCTGGCAATGAATGTGGAAGGGAACGCGAACGTTCCCTTCTTCTTTTGAGATATGCAAACAGTAACTATAATTCAGGCTATAGAAGAGAAGGTAAAAACATTGCTGGTAGATCACCCTTCCCACTTTTTAGTGGAAGTGCGCATTAAGCCAACAAATAATGTAAAAGTCTTTATAGATGCAGATGAAGGAGTAGTTATTTCAGATCTTATTATTTATAACAGAAAGCTGTATAAGATGCTGGAAGAGAGTGGCCTGTTCCCGGCGGATGATTTTTCCTTGGAAGTTTCATCACCTGGACTGGATGAGCCTTTGAAATTACACAGGCAATATAAAAAGAACATTGGAAGATATGTAGATGTGACCATGAATGACTTAACTAAAAAGGAAGGCAAATTGCTTGAGGCTACAGAAGACGGCATAGTAATCGAAACCGAATCAGGCAAAGGCAAAAAGAAAGTAATTAACCAGGAAACTTTATTGTTTTCCGACATCAAATCCACCCATATCCAGATAAAGTTTTAATTAGCTTAATATCTATTAAAGCTAAATAGCTGATGAATAAATGAACTATAAATTAATAAATAAAAAATAAAAGCCTTTTACGACCAATAGTTCAACAAAATTGGAACAATCGTAAATCGCAAATTGTAAATTTCAAATTGTATGGCTAGTATTAATCTCATCGAAGCTTTCCAGGATTTTAAGGAAGCTGAGAATATTGACCGCCCCACTTTGATGCGTGTCGTAGAAGATGTATTCAAAACCTTATTGCGTAAGAAATATGGTGCCGATGATAACTTCGACGTTATCGTAAATGCTGAAAAAGGTGACCTTGAAATATTCCGTCGCCGCACTATTGTGGAAGATGGGGATATATATAATACCAATGAGGAAATTGAATATAGTCAGGCAATTAAAATAGAGCCCGATTATCAGGTAGGAGAAGAGCTTTATGAAGAAGTGAACCTGGTGGATTTCGGTCGCAGGGCCATTCTCGCTGCAAAGCAAACCCTCGCCAGCCGCATTTCAGATCTTAAGAAGAATGTACTGGCCAAAAAATACCAGGATCGTATAGGTGAGATTATTAATGCAGAAGTTTACCAGGTGTGGAAGAAAGAGATCCTTTTACTGGATGAAGAAGGCAATGAGCTGATACTTCCCAAAAGCGAACAAATACCACAGGATTATTTTAAGAAGGGCGAAAGCATTCGCGCTGTAGTTAAAAAGGTGGATATGAAAAATAATACACCTGTTATTATTCTTTCGCGCACCTCACCAGATTTTTTGGCAAAGCTTTTGGAAATTGAAGTGCCTGAGATCTTTGACGGATTGATCGTAATTAAAAAAATCGTTCGCGAACCGGGAGAAAGAGCTAAAGTGGCTGTAGAATCTTACGATGACCGCATTGACCCTGTTGGGGCTTGCGTAGGTATGAAAGGAAGCCGCATACATGGTATTGTTCGCGAATTGAAGAATGAGAATATTGATGTGATCAACTGGACCAATAATACACAACTATTAATTCAACGCTCTCTTACCCCTGCCCGTATCACCTCCATGGAATTAGATCAGGAGAATAAGCATGCAAGTGTATATCTTAAGCCCGACCAGGTTTCTCTTGCTATCGGACGACGCGGTGTAAATATTAAACTTGCCTGTGAACTTACAGGTTATGAGCTGGATGTTTACCGCGATACTGAAGAAGAGGAAGAAGGATATGATATTGACCTGGAAGAATTTAGCGATGAAATTGAACCATGGATCATAGATGAACTTAAACGCGTAGGTTGTGATACTGCCAGAAGCGTATTGAACTTAAGCGAGGCAGAGCTAGAACGCCGTACTGATCTCGAAAAGGAGACCATTAACGAAGTTCGCAAAGTGCTCCAGGCCGAATTTGAAAAGGAATAAACACCCAACCCCGAAAGGGGAGAGTAAAATAAAAATAGTAAACCACCTGAAAGTCCCTTTAGGGATTTAGGGTAAAGTATAATATGGCAGAAACTATAACAACACCACGGTTAATGGCTGCGGCCAAAGAGTTCAACATCGGTAAAGATACCCTTGTTGATTTTTTAGCGGCTAAAGGCTTCAGTAAAGATGACCTGAAACCTACCGCTAAGTTAACCGAAGAAATGTACAGGGCTTTGCAGGCCGAGTTTCAAAGTGATAAGGCTGCAAAGATGAAAAGCACTCAAATAGACTTGCCGAAGGGTTCTGTATCTGAGCCTAAAAAGAAAAGGGACGAAGAAGAGATCCACTTTCGCGGAAAAGAAGAGAAGAAAGCTGCAAAGAAGGAAGAGCCCGCCCCTGTGGCAGTAGTTCCAGAAGTGCCACAAGTTGCTGAACAACCAGCGCCAACCCCAGAACCTGTACCTATTCCTGAACCCGTTAAACCTGAACCTGAAATTATAAAGCTCGACGTGCCTGAGATTGAAGCACCTAAAGTAATAGACAAGATTGACCTGTCTGGCATAGATTCCTCAACACGGCCCAAAAAGACAGCAGTTAAGAAGACTAAAAAAGCCACTAAAAAAGAAGAGAGTCAACCAGAGCCTGAACAACAGCAAATTGAAGAAGTGACAGCCCAAACAGAAGAAGCTCCGGTTGCAGATACTGTTCCGGAAGAGCCAACAGTTGAAAATATAAGAGCTGAAAAACTGGAAGGACCAAAAATATTGGGTAAGATCGATTTACCCGTTGAAAATGATACCCGGCCTAAGATCGATGAAAAGCGTAAACGTAAACGCATTCCAATAGAAAAGAAGGAAGCTAGGCCTGGATTTGGTCAACAAGGAGGCCAGCAGCAAGGTCAGGGTGGCGGTGGAAGATTTACACCTCAACGTGGACGTGGTGGCCAGCAACAAGGACAGGGCGGAAATCGCTTTGGTAATCAGGGTGGCGGAGGAAGATTCACTCCCCGTCCCGCCTTTGCAAAACGAGAAGAAAAACAGATCGACGAAAAAGAAATTCAACGTAAGATACAGGAAACCCAAGCCAAGCTTTCAGGTGGTGGTGGAGGTAAGAAAAATATCAAAGCGAGGCTTCGCAGAGAAAGACGTCAGGAAATGGCTGATGCGGCCGAAGGAGCAACAGATAATGTATTGCAGGTTACAGAATTTATCAGTGTAAGCGAATTAGCAAACCTGATGGATGTAAGCTTTGCTGAAGTGATCAGCAAATGTATGGGATTGGGTATCATGGTATCTATTAACCAACGTTTGGATGCAGAAGTAATTGAGCTTGTATCAAGTGAGTTCGGATTCGATGTCGAATTCATCGATATGGAAAAGCAAATGGAGATGGAAGAGGAGGAAACTGAAGAAGATACCGATGAAGATCTTCAGCCTCGTTCACCTATTGTTACTATTATGGGTCACGTTGACCATGGTAAAACTTCATTGCTCGACTACATTCGCAATACTACAGTAGTTGCCGGTGAAGCAGGTGGTATTACCCAACATATTGGAGCTTATCAGGTTAATTTGCCTAATGGAAAAGATATAACCTTTCTTGATACTCCAGGTCACGAAGCCTTTACCGCCATGCGTGCCAGAGGTGCCAAGGTTACCGATCTTGCAGTAATTGTAATTGCTGCCGATGATGCTGTAATGCCTCAAACACGTGAGGCTATCAGTCATGCGCAGGCGGCAGGTGTACCTATGATCTTTGCCATCAATAAAATTGATAAGGATGGAGCAAACCCAGCTAAGATCTATGAGCAACTGGCTGGTATGAATCTTCTTGTTGAAGAATGGGGCGGTAAATATCAAAGCCAGGAGCTTTCAGCAAAGCAAGGTAAGAATGTAGACCTCCTTCTGGAAAAAATATTGCTGGAAGCAGAGATATTGGATTTGAAAGCAAATCCGGACAGAGAAGCCAGCGGAAGCATTGTTGAAGCCTCCCTGGATAAAGGCCGCGGATATGTAGCCACCATTTTAGTGCAGAATGGAACGTTACGAAATGGAGATCTGGTAGTGAGTGGACAACACTATGGACGCGTAAAAGCTATGTTTAACGAAAGAGGAAAGCGGGTGGATGAAGCACCTCCTTCTACTCCTGTTTTGATATTGGGACTAAATGGAGCTCCTCAGGCTGGTGAAAAGTTCAAGGTATTTGAAGACGAGGCTGAAGCTAAAGATATTGCTAACAGACGAGCCCAGATTTTAAGGGAGCAGGGTATGCGCGCGAAAAAGCATATCACCCTTGATGAGATAGGACGTCGTTTAGCATTAGGAAACTTTAAGGAATTAAAAGTGATCATTAAAGGCGACGTGGACGGTTCCGTAGAAGCCTTAAGTGATTCATTGCAAAAATTATCTACAGATGAGATCCTTGTGAGTGTTATCCATAAAGGAGTTGGACAGATCAATGAAAGTGACGTTGTATTGGCTGAAGCATCAGATGCAGTAATTATAGGATTTAATGTGCGTCCGAGCATGCAAGCCAACCGCCTTGCTGAGAACGCAGGTATTGAAATAAAGATGTATTCCATTATCTATACAGCTATTGACGAGATCAAGAGCGCAATGGAGGGAATGCTGGAACCGAAGATCCAGGAAAAGATTGTTGCCAATGTGGAGATACGCGAAGTGTACAAATTTGATAAGGCTACTGTAGCCGGATGTACGGTCATTGAAGGAAAGATCAGAAGAGATAATAAAGTGCGTGTGATACGAGATGGTATTGTAGTTTATCCAAGTGCCGGCAGCAGCGCAGAACTGGGCTCCCTCAAACGTTTTAAAGATGATGTTAAAGAAGTGCAGATGGGAATGGAATGTGGTCTCACTATAAAGAATTACAATGATATTAAGGTCGGTGACATAGTTGAAGCCTATGAGGAAGAAGAAGTAAAACGTACATTATAAAAAACGGCCCTAAGCCATTGACAATTTATATTTTACGATTCTAAAAGGAGAAGTTACTGATTGAGAATTAATCCTACTATAATTTCAGTAGTATTGATTAATTTATGAAAATCGTATTTCGTAAATTGAAATCATAATTTTTTATATTCTTTTGTTAATCTCCATCCCCTTACAATAACGCCTTTCATAAGCTATTATATTTGTTTCAGTGAGTATAGCCGGTCAAGGATTTTTGACTTTTAACTTTTGACTTATTTATGAAAAAGTTTCTCCTTTTTACATTCTACATTTTAGCTTTTACTTTTTCTCATGCTCAGCCTCAGAAGATCGTAGGAGATAAAATATTGGGAATTGTAGGTGATAAGATCATCCTGTACTCAGATATTCATAATGCGATCTCAGATATCGTTCGCCAGGGAGGAACTCCTCCTCCGAATGCCGAGTGCTCAATATTAGAGCAGGCTCTCATGTCAAAAGTATTGATGTTGCAAGCGCTTAAAGATTCCCTTCCTGTTACCGATGAAGAAGTAGAGGCCGAATTGGATCAACGTGTACGTTATTTTATTTCACAATATGGAACTCAGGCTTCACTGGAACAGATTGCGGGTAAAACTATTTATCAGATCAAAGATGATGCACGTGAATCAGTGAAAGAGAATAAGCTCGCGCAGGCAGCGCAGAAAAAGATCGTTGAGAATATTCATGTTACTCCTTCGGAAGTAAAAACCTATTTTGATAAAATACCTAAGGATAGCCTTCCATTTTTTGAAACACAGCTGGAGATCGGGCAAATAGTTGTTTATCCGAAAGCTTCCAGGGACCTGGATAAATATGTAGTGGATGAACTGAATAATTACAGAAAACAAGTTGAAGCGAAGCTGATCACTTTTGCGCAGGCAGCACAAAAATATTCTGAAGATCCGGGAACTAAAGACAGGGGAGGAGAATTTCAGATAAACAGAAACGATAAAAATATAGATCCTACTTTCCTTGCTACAGCTTTCCGATTGAAAGATGGAGAAATATCACAGGTTATTAAATCCAAATTCGGTTATCATATAATTCAAATGGAGCAGCGCAATGGCGATGATGCCGTTGTCCGCCATATTCTTCGCGTTCCACCTGTTACAGATGTAGAGATTAAGGAAAGCATGGCTAAGCTGGATTCAGTACGTGCGAAGTTAATTGCAGGTACAATTGATTTTAATAATGCAGCGGGCAAGTATAGTGAATTAGAAGAGCAACAGTTTGCAGGACCTTATATGATAAGCCGTCGTGGTGATACCTATAATTCCATTGATGAATTAGATAAAGATGTAGTTGCGATGCTGGATAAGTTAAAAGTGGGAGAATATTCGCAGCCTGTTGTATTTACAGATGAAAGAAGTCAAAAGAGGGGTGTTCGTATATTATATCTTAAATCACGTACAGAGCCACATAGAATGAACTTGCGGGACGATTATAATAAAATAGCCACCGCTACACTTGAAGAGAAAAAATATGCAGCACTGAACAAATGGCTTACCACTCATATACCTAACTATTATATTATGGTTGATCCGCAGGAAGCTTCCTGTCCGCAAATCTCTAAATGGATCACTCCGGCGAATACTACAGCGCAGAAGAATTTTTAAGTAGTAGTTATTAGTAGTAATTGTAGTGTAAGTAGTATTGGTAGTATTAGTAGTATAAGTAGTATTGGTAGTATTAGTAGTAATGGGATTTGTAATTAAGATTGGAGTTTTATTTAGCTAATTACTAATAGCCTCTTACATTCCTTCCTTCCATGTAATTCATAAATGCTTTATTTACTACCCTGTTACCACCGGCGGTGGGATAATTACCGGTAAAGTACCAGTCGCCGAGATTGTTTGGACATGACTCGTGAAGTGATTCGATCGTTTGGAAAATAACATCTATAGGAATATTAAGACCAACAGGAGTAATTAATTGTGCAATCTTTTGCGTGATATCTTCATTAGTAAAAGATTTGTAGATCTGCTTCACTACATTAACGGTATGTAACTGGTTGTTTCTGTGTAATTCTTTTGCCTGTTCATACAGATCTTTAAGGCAATTTTCTTTTCCTCTTTCTTTTAGTAATTCAATTGCTGCATTGAATGCAATGAAATCTCCCAACTTGCTCATGTCAATTCCATAACAATCAGGATAACGTATTTGTGGAGAAGAAGAAACCACAATAATCCTTTTAGGTTCTAACCTGGAAAGCATTCTTATAATACTTTCTTTCAAAGTAGTACCCCTTACTATAGAATCATCAATTACTACAAGAGTATCTACACCTTTTCTAACAGTACCATACGTAATGTCATAAACGTGTTGAACCATTTCATTGCGATTAACATCTTCTGTAATGAAAGTGCGCATCTTTACATCCTTAATGGCAATTTTCTCCATACGGATGCGGCGATTGATCATTTCTGTCAATTTATCAGGGTCTATGTCTTTTCCCCATGCAGCAATACGTTCTACCTTAATTTGATTCAGATAGTGTTCACATCCTTTGATCAAGCCGTAAAAGGCAACTTCCGCAGTATTTGGAATAAAAGAAAATATAGTATTCTTAAGATCGTAATCTATGGCTTCAAGCACCTGCTTACTTAAATGATATCCGAGAGCCTGCCTTTCGCGGTAGATCTTTTCATCGCTGCCACGGGAAAAATAAATGCGTTCAAAGCTACATGCTTTGCGTTCTTTTGCTGGTAGTACCTGCTCTATTACTGCTTTACCATCTTCATATACGATCAGTGCGTGGCCAGGCATTAATTCTTTTACCTCATTTTCGCCTACATTGAATGCGGTACGAATGGCTGCTCTTTCAGAGGCAGCTACTACAATGTCATCGTCTATGTAATAGTATGAGGGACGAATGCCATGGGCATCACGAAATACAAAGCCAATGCCGCTTCCTATCATACCACCTACATGAAAGCCTCCGTCGAATAAAGGCAGAGCTTTTTTCAGAACATTTAAAACATCAAGCTTTGTTGGATCTGCTTCATCAGCCTTAACCAAAAAATGATGGAGTACTTCCAGCATGGCTGCCAGGTCACTTTGTTTCTGAAACTCACCCGGATCTATATTTACCAGCTCAAAAAGTTCGTCCGTATTCACAAGGTTAAAATTGCCTGCCAGAGCAAGGTTGCGGGCAGGAATAGTATTGCGCTTAATAAATGGATGACAAAATTCAGTGCTGTTCTTTCCCTGAGTACCGTAACGGAGGTGCCCAAGAAGTATTTCACCTAAAAACGACAAATGGCCCTTTAAAAGTCCTGGATGATTGCTAATGTCTGAATTGTATTTCTGAAGCTCTTTATATTCTTCTCCAATGGTTTTGAAAATATCTGCAATAGGTTGATTCTGACTGCTTCTGAGGCGTGAAAGAAAAGGATATCCTGGTTCTACATTTAGCTTTACAGAAGCGATTCCAGCGCCATCCTGCCCCCGGTTGTGCTGCTTTTCCATCAGCAGGTACAGTTTATTCAATCCCCATAGCACAGAGCCATATTTTTGCTGATAATGGGCCAGGGGTTTTCGTAATCTAAGAAAGGCCAGTCCGCATTCGTGTTTTATAGCATCACTCATGGAAGGCGCAAAGGTAGGAAAGGAGATGAGGATTTAGAATTTACTAATTCATATTAACTTTTAGGCAACCAGACTGTAACCTGAGTTCCTTTACCTGTTTTGCTAATGATCTCGGCATATCCACCGAAAAGCTCGGCGCGGTTACGGATATTAACAAAACCCAATCCTTTTTTGATCTTATTCTTATCAAAGCCTTTTCCATCATCTTTTATCTCAAGAACAGTTTCTTTGGAAGAGCTCTTTAAACTAATCCAGCAATTTTTAGCTTTCGCATGCTTAACTATATTATTCATCTGTTCCTGCAGTATTCGGAAAATGGTAAGCTTTTGATTTTCAGGTATTCTATTTTCATGGAATCCTTTGTGATTGAAATGGATCTTTAGTAATTGAGACTGCGCAATAGGCTCTGTAAGCTCGTTAATGGATTCAAGAAGACCAAGATCCTTTAATGTGGATGGGACAAGAGAACGTGACATGGAACGGATGTCATTAATTACATCAGAAACACCTTTTAAAGCCATGTTTACCATTTCGACAGTATTGTCATCTGCAGTTCCTTTTGCAAGGTCAAGAAATAATTTTATAGTAGTAAGCTGCTGACCAATATTATCATGGAGCTCTTTACCTATTTCCGTTCTTTCTTTTTCCTGTCCGTCAATAGTTGCCTGAGTGAGTTGACGTTGATGACTGATCTGCTTAGTCATCATTTCTTCTTCCATTCTTTTACGCTCAGTGATATCTTTTACGGAGCTTATGATGTGAATTACCTCTCCATTATCATCCAGAACCGGGTCAGAATTAATAATTACCCACACCCTTTCTTTGCTTGATGGAATGTATAGACCAAGAACAGCATCGCGTATTGTTTTTTTAGATTGTACAGATCTATTGCCTGGTCTGTCCTGCAAGGCATATTTAGTACCATCTTCTTTAATAGCATCTGTGGATATATCGTAAATATTCTTTCCAATAACTTCATCGGCATGCATCTTTACCATTTTGGCGAACGCGTTATTGCAAAGAATTACTCTTCCGTTTTTATCCTGAATCACAATACCCATTTGTATTTCGAGAATCAGATTACGGAAACGCTTTTCACTTTCCTTCAATGCATCGTTGGCCTTTTTGCGGAGTGTGTCATCATGGAAGTACACAACAAAGCTTTTAATGTATGGATTGGAAAGAAGGTTATGACCGCGTACCATGCACCAAAGCCATTCACCATTCTTTTTACCAAGTCTTACAACTATGGATTTTACTTCGGGCCTTTCAACTAATTCTTTTTGGAATGATTCATATGCCCATGATTGATCTTCGGGGTGAACGAATTCAAACAGATTATGGCCAAGTATATCCTTCTCTTCCCAGCCAAGAATATATTTAACCGATTGAGAAGTGAAAGTAATAGTTCCGTTAGCATCGGAAAGCAATGTTCCATTAGAAGAATCGGCAATAAGCGTACGATAGAATTGTTCGCTGTTCAGGATCTTCTCTTCTGACTTTTTTCTATCGGTGATATCCCTTCCTACGGAAAGAATTATTCCATTTTTGGAATTGCCTTCATACACATACTTTATACTTTGAAGGTAGTATTTGACCTCACCTCTGGAGTCTACAAATGATTTTTCTCCCATCCATACACCTGTTCTTTTCAACTCTTCAAGCATTTGGTTTTCGGTACCATTATGATAGGTTACCTTTAACACCTCGTTTTTATTTTTGCCTATAGCATCTTTTTCAGCTATGCCAAAATATTCTTCTGCCGCTTTATTCCAGGTCTTGATTCGAAAATCATTATCTGCAGTAACAATAATATCTGATACATTCTCTAATATGTAAGAGTGATACCGAAGTTGCTCTTCTTTTATTTTTTGAGAGTTTATATCAACCACCGAACCTATAAAACCTACGAAAGTGCCATCTTTTAAAATGCGTGGCATACCCGTTTCCTGTACCCAACGGTATTGATCACCATTAAGCTTCATGCGGTAAATAAGATTAACAGGCATGTGTGAATTGAAATGATTGTCAAATTTCTTTTTAGCCTGCAATACATCATCGGGATGAATAAGATCAACCCAGCCTACATTTTTTGTTTTCGCAAGATCCATTCCTGTAGACCGTACCCATGTTTTATTTACATAGGTTATCTTATTTTCAGTATCAGACATCCAGATCATTACAGGTGCGGAATCGGCCATTTCCCTGAACCTGTTTTCACTCTCCTTTAATATTAATTCTGCATTCTTACGATCAGTAATGTCAGTACCACTTATTAATATGCCAACGGGTGTATCTTTTTCATTTCGTAATAGCTTAAAAGTAATTAGAACAGTTACCTGCTTTGCTCCATTTAACCTGATGAAGTTTGCTTCACCTTTCCATTCACCTTTGTTTGAAATAATATCTCTAACTTCTTCTTTTGTGAAGCCAGGATATTGTACATCAAAAAAGGTACGCATGTCTGTCCCAATCGCTTCCTGAGCTGTTATACCAAAAACTTTCTCTGCTGCCTTATTCCATGTTATGGGTCTGTATTTAAGATCTGAAGCTGTTAGAATATCAGAAGTCTGTTCAATTAGCTTTTGAAAGAGGCTATTATCATTACTAATTACATCAGCACCTGAGGGAGCTGCGGTAACCTGGCAGAGCAAGCTATCCTTCCAAAGAAAAGTATTGTCAAACAATTCTATTTGAGAAGTGTTTCCATGTTTCGGTAAGAGAAAATAAGTTCCTTTTAATTGTTGGTTCGTAGAAGCTTTTTCCAATATGTCTACTTTGCATCCATCTGTAAAAAGATTTTCAAAGCTTAAGTTGCATTGCTCAGGAATTGTATACCCGGTGCTAAATACTGCGGCATTATTTGCATAAATGACCTGCAGCGAAGGAAGTGATAGGATCCATGAAGGCAAAGGGTGATGATCTAATAATCCTGCTGGCATAGAAACCAAAGGATCTGAATTCTTCAAGGAAACGGTGGACATGGATTTTAGGTGTTAGTCTGTGGCTTGTTATACTTTAAATATAGCTAATTCTTATTATTTGAATTGATTTTAGGGATATATAGTTGGGGTTTTAATGGTTTTTACGTAGGAAGGACATCGTGAATCGTCAATCGTCAATGATCGGGAATCGGGGGTCGTGAATAAGTCAATGCTAAGAGATGAAAGAGGAGAAAGAGACAAAAGAGAGGTGGTTAGCATTTTAATGTTAAAGGGTGGGTGGGAAATGGGTATTAGAAGGGTTATAGTTGGAGGATTAATGAATGTGTAATAGCTGATAGTTAGATAATGAACGCTTTTAATGAGGAGTGTGAACGCTTTTAATATGGAATTTGGAATTGGGAATTGGGGATTGGGAATTGGGAGAAAGTTACTAGCTACTAGCTGCTAGCTGCAAGACTTTAATGCTATCTGTTTTATAGGTTTTGACATTGCTTTTCAAAAATAAATTTAATGAACTTCTAATAATCAATTATAAATAATTAATAAAACAATTTGCATTAAGAAAAAGGTAGAGTTAAACAATTTTTAAGTACCTCTCTTTTGTCTCTTTCTCCTCTTTCATCTCTTAGTTTTGACTTATTCGCAATTCAAGGAAATTGATTGATGGTACTCGACTATTATTCCAATGGATTTTTTGGGTAATCAAAGAACATAAATTTCTTTTCTACGGTATCGAAATCCAGCCAGTCCCTGGTATCTGCCTTCACGGCGAAGATGCCACAGGTAGGCATATTGTCGATGCGAACGCCTGTTAATGAATTCGCCAGTTGTGTTATTCCAGGGTTATGCGAGAACAATACTACTGTATCATACTTATTATTTAAATTCTCAATAACTTTTGAGAAAGCTGCTGTAGTTGCGAGATAAAGATCATCATCTACTTTAATATCCTCTTTCTTTATATCATACTCTTCTGCAAAATAACGTGCTGTTCTAAAGGCTCTTTTAGCAGGACTTGAAATGAAAAGATCGGGCTTGATCTTTTTATCTTTTAACCGTTTGGCCATTTGAGGAGCATCTTCTTTACCACGATCATTCAGGGGGCGATCAAAATCGTTTTGCCCCGGAACATCCCAACTGCTTTTGGCATGACGTATAAGGAGAAGGGTTTTCATATTTGTAAAGCTAAGTTGGTTATGGATTATTAATTATTGATTATTTATTATTAGAATTATTTTTTGAACCACAGGGGCACAGGGGGCTCGGTGTTATTTGTCATTCAAAAATCAGATATACCGGTCAAATAAATAAATTCTATGAAAGCGATATAATCCGAGGAATGATTGATTGAAAATCTGCTATTTATATGCCCTTTGATGTAAAAAAATAAATGATTAATTTAGTGATATAAATCCAGTTTTATGAAAACCGCAAAGCTCCCAGCTTTTGTATTATTATTTATTTCCACTCTTTTATTGATCCATTGCACTCCTTCGCGACAGGATTATGCTACTACTGCAAAAGAAATTATCTCACAGGGAAAATGGTCTGTAGACTACTATTTTGCGGGACAGAATAAAACTTCGGCATATACTAATTACCAGTTCACCTTCAATAGTAATGGAGGTGTTAATTGCACAGCCGGAACCACTGTTTCCACAGGAACCTGGTCTATGATCACCGATGTTGATTACAATGATGTAATGATCATTAATATGAACACTCAGGAACCAGTCCTTCTCCAATTAAGTCAGAAATGGAATGTTACCGATAAAAGCCTGTCAGCTATAGGCATGAAAGATATAAGTAATGTAGAGTTAAGACTTCGTCGACTATAAAGGTTCAAACAATTGAATCTAATATCAAATCATCTTCCTTTTTAATGGAAATGGATAAATTTTTTTGTTGAATGTTCTTTGCTAAATATTCCTGTTCGGTCTGGCCGGGAGTGGGAATGAGTATAGATCTTTTTTTAAGGGTGATAACATCCATAATTGTACTGTATCCACACCTGGCAATTATGACTGAAGATTCCAGTAAAGCCTTTTCAAGGTCTTTTGCTGGCAAATGATTAAACACTTTAATATTCTTCCCTACATGTAATTTTTCTTTACAGCCTGGTAATCCTCTTACTAAAACTACCTCTTTATCATAATTAATTAATTGATGAAGTATCTTTTTTTCAAAGATCGTACGCTGAGGTTCTGGTCCTGATAATAATGCCAGCATATGTTTTTCTTCGGGAAGGTTTGAGGGAATATGGAATCTTGACAGAGGCCCAATATATCGAACCGGTATACGAGGATATTGTAAAGGATGAGAAAGCTCACCCGCAAGGTTATCTTCTTTTTCAAAATCCGGAACCCAGCATTCTGTAAAACGATCAATGAATCTGTAATTTAATTTTTGCAGGAATGCATCTGCCTTTTTTCCAAATGGTGTTTTGATCAATAACTGGTGAGTGATAAAAAAAGATGGTATAGAGTAAGAGTATAATCCATATCTATTATCAGAAATAATTTCGTTTATGCCATACTGTTGTATTATTTTCTTCAACCACTTATGTTCATATCGTATTGCCTGTAGAATCTTTGGTATTTGAATAAACACCTTAAAGTGGAACAGGGCACTACTCCGGGAATACAGTATACGGTATCCTTTAAGGTCCAGAAAGGGAAGGTCGGGAAATTCTTCCTGAAGAAGGGTTTTTACGTGTCCTTCTCCGGCCAAATACACTATTTTGCCTTTTTCTATTTCTTTTTTGATAATTGGTATACAGCGGGTTGCATGGCCTAATCCCCAATCGAGCGGAGCTATCAAAACTATGGGCTTTGCCGACGATTCAGGACGGTTCATGTTATTTTTTTTACCCTTTCGTCAAATTACTATACTAAAAGAAGTGTAAAATAGTTAATTTAGTTCTCCTCCACAGTTAGGCTGTCAGAGTTGGAATTATGTAGGATAACCACCGTTCATAATTCTTATAATTTCAAATCTTCTGCTTGCTTACCTGGCTAACCAAAGGAAAATACAGATACCATATGAAAAGAATAATCTATATGGCATTGTTCTTGACCGCGATAACAATTGCGGGTTGTCAAAAAAACTACTATTCCGGTACTGGGAAAGGCAGCAATTGCGGCTGTCCCAGCAAAAAAGGAATGGTGGGCTATTA
>JBJMLT010000257.1:0-8639 GCA_045805165.1 Flavisolibacter sp. | reverse complement strand
GATCTTATTTTTTATAATAAACTCAGTACATGGAGGAGTTTTTCCATAATGAGCACAAGGCTCAAGGGAAACATATAATTCAGATCTCGGAATTAAATGTCTGTCTACTTCACTGACAGAATTGATACAATTTACTTCAGCGTGGGGTTCTCCGTATAATTTATGATATCCTTCTCCGATTATTCTGTCATTATATACAAGGACTGAACCTACCTTAGGATTTGGAGCAGTATATCCTGCTGCATTAGCAGCAAGCTGAAGGCAACGATTCATGTAGAGGGAGGAAGTCAAAATTTAAACGTTAAAAGTCAAAAGTAAGGAACCAGTTTGATAGTTCGCGGTGTACCGTCGATCGTCGAGGGGCTTTTCTATTTGTAAAATGTAATAGATAAATAGAAATGTTCATCTTTGACCTTCAAAATTAATTACATGACAATTGGGGAGGCTACTCAGTTGATACGGAAAAACCTGCATGATATTTATGATAGCAGGGAAGCTGTTAATATTTCAGACCTGGTGCTGGAAAATATTTGTTCGAATTCAAGGATAGACAGAATAGTAAAAAAAGATAGTAATCTTTCTGAAGAACAAATTATAACTATAAATAACTATATAGATCGATTAAGGCAACATGAACCGGTTCAATATGTTTTGAATCAAGCATGGTTTTACGGAATGAATCTATATGTTGATAAAAACGTATTAATACCGAGGCCAGAAACTGAAGAATTAGTTTCGTGGATATTAAATGATCTAAAAGTATTGAATAAGGAAGTATTTAGCCGAAAAGCAAATGAAGCTGATGAAACCGATAAATTAAAAATACTCGATGTTGGAACCGGAAGCGGATGCATTGCTTTAGCATTAAAGAAAAACATGCCGGGAGCAGAACTTTGGGGTTGCGATAAAAGTGAAGAAGCACTTGCCATTGCAAGACGAAACGGAGCTACACTTGATATAAGAGTAGACTTTCAAGGAATGGATTTTCTTGATGTTGAACAACAAAAACAGTTACCCACAGTTGATGTGCTGGTGAGTAATCCTCCTTATGTACCTATTCATAATAAGAGCAGCATGAACAAAAATGTATTAGAATTTGAACCTCACCTCGCCTTATTTGTTCCAGATGAAGATCCTCTTATTTTTTACAAAGCAATTGCCCTATTCGGGAAAAAGAGGGTATACAAAGGCGGTTTCATTTATTTAGAAATACATGAAGATCTTGGAAAAGATATAGTGAGCTTATTTAAAAGTAATGAATACCAAATGATAGAATTGAAGAAAGATTTGCAGGGAAAGGACAGAATGGTGAAAATAACTACTTAACGAGTGCTGCAACTTTTGCTCCATTGTTTTTTGCAATGCGCATAATTCGAAATACTTCTCCATAATAAGCAATAGTATCTGCATTTACTACAACTGAAGGAGTATCTACGGATTTTCTGGTATTAATGATCTGAAGCTTTAATAATGAATCAATATTGTTTGATGGTATTGCGTTTTGTCCGATATAAAACTGGTGGTTCTTATCGATAGTCACAATAATATTTTGCTTTGCTTTCATGTCTTTTGAACCTTTCGGATTATTAACACGCACCAGATTCGGATTGGCCAAAGTTGCCGCAATCAAAAAGAATAAGAGCAGAATAAAAAGAATATCATTCAGTGTGCCTGTATGAATCTCTGTATGGGCTCTTAGTTTTCTTCGAATGTTCATTTTTTAAGTTAAAAGTTAAAAGTTAAAAATCTTTAAACTTATAAATCCCTGCGGATAGCGGGGCTTTCTTTTGATTGCTATCTTGTTGGTTCCTGTAAAATGTCAATAAACTCTGAGCTTGACGCTTCCATTTTATTGGCTGTTTTATCTACCTGAGTGCTTAAATAACTATGGGCTATGTAAGCCAGCAATCCAATTATCAATCCAGTGGCAGAGGTGATCATCTTAGTATAAATACCATTAGCCATGGTCTGGATGGTGAAATCCCCAGTTGAAGCCAGGCTATAGAACAATTTAAACATTCCGACGATAGTACCAAGAAACCCAAACATTGGTGCAATACCAGCTATAAGAGAGAGAACCGAAAGGTTTCTTTCCATGTTGTATAATTCAAGCCTTCCTACATTCTCCATACTTTTTTCAATATTATCTATTGGCTTACCTATCCTTTGAATGCCTTTATCAATAATGCGGGCAACGGGGTTATTGGTATTCTTTGCAAAGCTGCGGGCAGCACTTACATTTCCACTAATGATATGATCTCTAATGATATTCATGAAATTAGCATCGATCCTGGAGGCTTTATTAATAGCGATCAATCTTTCAAAGAAAAAGAATACAGTAAGAAGAAATAGCAAAGCCAATGGAAGCATTAACCAGCCACCCATTGTTAACATTTCGCCAAGATTTGCTCCTTTTTGTGCAGCTTCGGTCTGGTTGGCCATTGCCAGTTTATTCATAGTATCAATCTGTAGAAGGTTGATCATAAGACGTTTTCTTTATACAGTAAATGTAGTTAATGTTGGATAACGTAGTTAAGTTTCCATTATTTTCCAATGCAAATAAGAACTAAAAAAAATGGATGTGTTTAAGTCACATTTAACTTTTGGAGAAGATTAACAAGGGTGAGTCGTGAAGCGGCAATAGTGAATAAGTCAAAAGTTAAAAGTTAAAAGTTAAAAGTAGGCAAGTTGACAAGGAATTCCAAAACCTATAAAACAAACCGAGTTAAAGTATTCACCATTGACCATTCACCATTCACGATCTTGCAGCTAGAGGCTAGTAGCTTCGCTTCATCAGTTTCTCATCACAATGGCAAAGTGCTTACTGATTGGAGGTTCCGGCGTGCTTAACCATGAGGGCCTGTATTTGCTTCATGGTATTTTCCATTCCTTCAGAACTGCCATCCAGGAAAATAACATTCCCTTTACCTAATTCTGCAAAATTTTTAATGGCTTCAGTCCACATACTAAAAAGTATCACATTAGTATCCAGGTTAGCTTGTTTCATTTGAGTTGCAGCCTCACTCATTCCTTTAGCTACTTCCTGCCTGAACAATGCAACACCCATACCACGCAGCCTTGCAGCTTCACGTTCTGCCTCGGCAGCAATTTTAATGGCATTACCTTCTGCCTCTGCGGCCTTAGTCTTTGTAATTAACAGTGCCTGGCCTTCATTTTCAGCAGCGGCCTTTAAATTGTTTGATGCTACTACTTTACTCATGGAGTCCATAATAGCTTTGTCGAATGTAATATCATTGATCTGCAGATCCTGCAAATGATAACCCCATTGTTCAAGAGTATGATCGATCTGATCTTTTACATAGTCTACGATTTCTTTTCTTTGTCCTAATACTTCCGCCTGTTTTTTAGTAGCTACAAATGCACGTATAGAACCTTCAATTGTTCTTGTTAAAGCCTGCATCAGATCCCTATCACTTATAAAAACAAATGCAACTCTTTTAATAGTTTCTTCTTCATGATTTTGCACTGAATAAAGAAGCATGCTTTTAAAATACACATTTGCCTGATCTATAGTAACAGCCTGGAACTCTAATTCTACCGACCTATTCTGTACAGAGATCTTTTTCATTACCTGTTCAAGAAATGGCATTTTAAAATTCAGGCCTGGCCTAGCTGCCCGCCGATATTTTCCAAACATTGTTACAACAGCTACATAACCCTGGTTAACTGTAAACAATCCACTGAAAATAATAATGATCAAAAGAATGAGCCACCAATAACTAACCAGAAAACTTAAACCTCCATTTGGCTCATTTGCCTGTAGTAGATACATATAAAAAAATTTGGTTGCAATAATTGATACAAGATATATTAATTTATACTCTGCATTAGCAGAAAAGGTTGTATAGCTCTAAATTGATCTTTCATTCCAAATTGAACATAAATGAACAATAGTTTCTACAGCTTTATTCATATCCTGAATACTTACATATTCCTGCATGCTGTGGAATGCCATTTCACCGGTAAAAATATCCGGACAAGGCAAACCCATAAACGATAAACGGGCACCATCTGTACCGCCCCGAGCACTTTTTCTTTCGAAAGTAACACCTGCCCTACTCATTGCCTCTTTCGCATATTCAACTACTTTTGGATGTTTGTCCAAAATTTCCTTCATATTTCTGTATTGCTCCGTAACATTGAATTCAAATGTAGCCAAAGGATAATTTTCCATTACCATTTCAACAAGGCTTAAAAGAAAATCTTCTTTTTTCTTAAGACCTTCCGTTACAAAATCACGAATGATAAAATCTAATAAACATTTTTCTGAATTGCCATTGATCCTGACAGGATGAATAAATCCCTGCCTGTCTTCTGTGGTTTCAGGAGATAATTCTGCCCTGGGTAAAGAAGCCAGTACATCTCCGGCAATCTTTAGTGCATTTATGAGTTTTCCTTTTGCATACCCGGGATGAGTAATTACACCATTAATAATTATTTGAACACCATCTGCACTGAAATTTTCGTCTGTAAATGAACCTCTTTCACCACCATCAAGAGTATAGCCGAAATCTGCTGCAAGCTTTTCCATATTTACTTTATCTACTCCCCTTCCAATCTCTTCATCGGGAGTAAATAAGATCCTTATATCACCATGCTTAACTTCAGGATGTGTAACAAGATAATTAGCCATATCCATTATGATAGCTACCCCCGCTTTATCATCTGCCCCTAATAATGATTTGCCAGAAGCTGTAATAATATCCTCACCTATTTTCTCCTTTAAATAAGTATGATTAGCAATTGAAATAACCTGGGCAGGATCATCAGGAAGAATAATGTCGTTACCCTGATAATTTTTATGGACAATAGGCTTAACGTTTGTGCCACTTGCATCGGGTGCTGTATCTACATGAGAGCAAAAACAGATAACAGGAACCTTTTTATCTGTATTAGAGGGGATAGTTGCATATACATAGCCATTTTCATCAAGATGAGCGTCATGGATGCCCATCTCATTCAATTCCTTTACCAGCTTTTTACTTAGATCCTTTTGTTTTTCAGTAGATGGCTGGCTAAGTGACAGAGGGTCACTTTGAGTATCGATCCGGGCGTACCGGATGAATCTTTCAGCGGCAGTAAATGAATAATTCTGAAACATTATTAATGTGGTTATTAAATAATTTATTTATTGCTAAAAATTAATAAATAATGCAATAATAAATAATCCATCATTTACCACATGTGTATTCAAGCAATCAAGGCATTATAATCCTTGAAACAGGTGCAATTTCGACCAATTCAATATCGAAAATAAGATCCTGTCCTGCTAATGGGTGATTAGCATCCAGTACTATGGAATCATCTTTAATTTCAGTTATTACCACCGGAAATGATTGACCTGCCCCATTGCTCATCATTAATTGTGCACCTATCTCAGGCTTCATATCATCCGGAAACTGATCTTTAGGAAACTCAATAATCATTTCTTCCTGTTTTTTACCATAGGCATCATCCACATGTATTTCAACAGTTTTTTTGTCACCAACTTTCATTCCTTTAACTCCTTCTTCAAATCCTTTTATTACATCACCTCCACCAACAGTGAACTCCAATGGCTCACGGCCTTTAGAACTATCAAATGTTTCGCCGCTTCTTAATTTTCCATTATAATGGACCTTTACCTTATCTCCATTCTGAACCTGTTGCATGATTTACTGATTTTGAATTAATTTAAAATGTAAATAATTAATTTTTATAACCTCCAATAACTATTTCTTTAACTGCAATACCATGATGGAGCAAATACAGAAAGAAGAAACCACCAAGGTACTAATCTTTTAGTTTGACATCATTAATTTTTATTGAAATTTGAAGGATGAAATCATTCTATGTATTGTTGATTTCCATTCTGTTAAACTCATATGGAAAGGCACAGGAAATGGAAGTGGCCAAGAAGGAAAACAATAACCAGGCTATACTACCCGGGGCAGAAAAACTGAATGTGTACCTTCCTCTTATTAAGGGAAAAAGAATAGGAATATTTGCTAATCAAACCTCAAGGGTAGGCAATATCCATCTTGTAGATACTTTGATAAAATGTGGAATACATATCTCTGTAATTTTTGGCCCTGAACATGGATTTCGCGGTAATTCCGATGCAGGAGAAAGAATTGGAAATTATATTGATGAAAAGACGGGAATTCCTGTGATCTCATTATATGGAGAAAAACACAGGCCATCTGAAGAAGACTTAAAAAATGTAGATATCCTATTGTTTGATATTCAGGATGTAGGTGTACGTTTTTACACTTACATTTCCTCACTGGAAGAATTTATAAATGCTGCTTTTGAAGCTGGAAAACCTTTATTGATTTTGGATCGGCCCAATCCAAATGGGTTTTATGTTGATGGCCCTATTCTGGAAAAAAAGTTCAGATCATTCGTAGGCATGCAGTCTGTACCTGTAGTATATGGAATGACTATAGGAGAATATGCTATGATGATAGCCGGAGAAAAATGGCTTACCAGTAAAGCCAATGATAGATATTCTTATTATAGGCATGCAAAAAATTCTCCGCCTGACACATTATTTCATTTTCTAATTATAAAATGCTCCAATTATACACATAATAGCAAATATGTGTTGCCTGTAAAGCCTTCACCTAATTTGCCTGAGATACAATCCATTTATTGGTATCCATCAACTTGTTTTTTTGAAGCAACTGTAATTAGTGAAGGCAGGGGAACAGAAAAACCATTTGAAATATTCGGGCATCCATTATTTCCTAAAAATATGTATCAGTTCATTCCAAAATCTGTAGAAGGGGCAAAAGATCCAAAATTAAAGGGACAGGTTTGTTACGGATGGAATGTAAGTGGCACACAGCATGATGTTTTAAAAAAAATAAACAAACAAATCCAAATCAGCTATTTACTAACTGCCTATTCTTTGTTTCCTGATAAGATAGATTTTTTCATTAAACCTAAAAAAGCAAACCCTTTGCCTCAGGATTATGGATTTAACCGTTTAGCAGGTAATGATGAATTAATGAGACAGATCAAGGAGGGAAAATCTGAGAAAGAAATAAGGGCTTCATGGCAGCCCAAATTAAAAGCATTTAAACAGATCAGGAAAAAGTATCTTTTATATCCTGACTTTAATTAAATGAATATTTAGCAAATATATTTGAATTTTTTACGATCACTTAAGTAGCATACAGTTCATGAAGAAAGACTTTCGCATTGTATTTATGGGAACGCCTGAATTTGCCGTATCTTCTCTCAAAGCACTTGTTGAATCAGGCTTTTCAATTGCCGGAGTTATTACAGCACCAGATAAGCCTGGGGGCAGAGGGATGAAACTGCAGGAAAGCGCAGTAAAAAAATATGCTGTTGAAAATGGATTAAGGATATTGCAACCAGAGAAGCTAAAAAATAAAGAATTCCTTGAAGAACTTAAATCTTTAAATGCAGACGTTCAAGTTGTAGTTGCTTTTCGCATGCTGCCAGAAGTTGTGTGGAACATGCCTCCAATGGGTACTATTAATGTTCATGCTTCTTTATTGCCACAATATAGAGGAGCGGCACCTATTAATTGGGCGATTATAAATGGAGAAAAAGAAACCGGCATCACCACTTTCAAATTAAAACACGAGATTGACACCGGAGATATACTTTTACAAACAAAAATTGCTATTAGCGAAAATGAAACAGCAGGCGAGCTGCATGACAAAATGAAAGAAGAGGGAGGAAAATTGCTTGTTAAAACAATTGAAGGATTAATTGATGGAACTATAAAAGAAAAACCACAAACATTTCATTCAGATGACAATTCATTTAAACATGCTCCAAAAATTTTCACAGAAACCTGCAAAATTGATTGGAATAATTCCATTGATCACATACATAATTTAATTCGCGGTCTTTCTCCCTATCCGGGAGCATTTACTATATTAAACAATAAAATCCTTAAAATTTACAGAAGCGAAAAGGAATATTGTAAGGTTGCTACCTCAACAGGTGAATTTAACACCGATAAAAAAAGTTATTTGAAATTTGCAGCCAACAATGGCTATATCGTTGTAAAAGAATTACAGCTTGAAGGCAAAAAGAAAATGATAGCTGAGGAATTTCTGAAAGGATTCCGGATAGACGAATATTTAAAATAACCTAATACAATACTTTAAGGATAAATTTATCAGATTCACTGATTTCCAATGCTGAAGCGGCAGCATTACTGATTCTTACATCATAACCCTGATTTTGCCTTATCCCGTTCATAGATCCCAACACCTTCGCATATACAATGCGATTATTTGATGGGTTAACAACTCTGACAATTGTTCCAGGATCAATATTATCCATTAACACATAATATTTACCATCCTGCCATCCACTCGCTGTCTTAAATATCCCTGCAGTAGCTGTCATTTCTGCCTTTAATGGTTGGACTTTTACTTGCTGATCGAACTGAGTTCTAAAATATCCACCACTACCATCCACAACCGCCGACTGTGTGGAACTGGTTTTTTGGATCATGGAATTTATATGTTTTTCCTGAATTTCTTTTTGGGGAATTATATCATCTTTTTTTTCAATAGTTTCCTTCTTTTGAATTGCAATATCTTTTTTTGGATCTTCTTTAAGAGGAGGTTCAACTTGTTGCGGTGCCTGAT
>JBJMLT010000256.1:0-3245 GCA_045805165.1 Flavisolibacter sp. | reverse complement strand
GGAGAATATCGGAGTCGAACCGACGACCTCTTGCATGCCATGCAAGCGCTCTAGCCAGCTGAGCTAATTCCCCTTTTTTTAAAAGGATAGCAAAAATAAGGCTTGGGAATTAAAAACTACTTCTGGTATGGCCTAATAATTTATTATTCCTTCCTAAATTAAATTTTATGCAAAAAGGTGGTCCTTCAAAAAAAGTTCGTAAACCTCAGCAGCAATCAAAGCCGGGACTACAAAAAAATATGGATCCTCAGCCTCAGATAGACAGGCCTGAAAAAGGAAATAAGTTACAGGATAAAGTAGCAATTATTACTGGTGGAGATAGTGGTATTGGTGCAGCAGTAGCTGTTTTATTCGCAAAGCATGGCGCCAATGTAGCGATCTCTTACTTAAAAGAAGGTCCGGATGCATTGGAAGTAAAAAGGATAATAGAAGAGCAGTATGGTAGAAAATGCCTTCTATTGGAAGGAGATATTCGCAAAGAAAAATTTTGCGCACGCATAGTTTCGGAAACTGTAAAGCAATTTGGCAAGTTAGATATAGTGGTAAATAATGCCGGCACCCAAACAGAACAGAAGTCGTTGGAAGATATTTCCGCCGATCAGCTATATGAAACTTTTGAAACGAACATTTTCTCCATGTTCTTTATTACCAAATATGCTTTGCAACACCTTAAAAAAGGTTCATCAATAATCAATACTACTTCTGTAACAGCCTATCGTGGCAGTCCTTCTTTAATGGATTATTCTTCTACAAAAGGAGCCATTCTTACTTTCACCAGAAGCCTTTCAGGTAATCTGGCAGAGAAAGGAATACGTGTAAATGCCGTAGCGCCAGGGCCTATCTGGACACCCCTTATAGTATCTAGCTTCGATAAGAAAAAAGTAGCAACCTTTGGAAGTGATGTGCCAATGAAAAGAGCTGGTCAACCTTCAGAAGTGGCGCCGTCCTATCTGTTCCTCGCTTCAGATGATGCCTCGTACATTACTGGCCAGGTCCTTCATCCGAACGGTGGCGAGATCGTCAATGGTTAGAAGAATTCGTAAATTGTTATTCGCAATTTGTAAATAATGAACATTCCTGCTCATTTCATTTTACTAATAACCTTACTTGTCTCATCAAGCAAATCAACCCAATTAACTTATTCACTTAACTCAAGTGACTCTTCCCCATCTGTCCAACTAATTCCCACTGAAAAACTGCTATTCAATTCTTTTGTGGACTGCAATATGGCGGAGGCCTGGATAGGTAATACCTTTCGGATATTTCCTGGCAAATATGGTGAAGACCCGGTTTGGGGATCCGCCAGAGATTTGAAATACGCTGATGGTCAAACTGTAAATGAAGCATTTAAATCTAAACCTAACCAATTTAAAACGCCTGGTTTACCAGAGAATGTTTCACCTGGTAGAAAAGGCTTGCATGGAGCAATTTGGTTTGAAACTGTATATCAGGATTTTAAAGATAGATCCGGCAAAACGCTTTTTGCCCTTTACCATAATGAAAATTATCCTTCTACTTTACCATTCGATTCTTCTACCGGTAAGGGATATATAGATGCAAGCTGGCCGGAGGGATTACGTGGCCCATCTTCAGCAGCAGCGGTTTGCCGTATCGGACTTATGAGATCTATTGATGGAGGAGAAAGCTGGCAGGATAAAGGAATTATTTTAGAAGATGATCAGCCGCGCATGATCTTAAAGCCGCATAATACTTCAAAAACATTTGCTGGTGGAGTAGGAGACCCTTCCGCAATAGCTTTCGGTGGTTATTTGTATATATTCTATGGAGAATATGGTTATCCTGGTTCATATAATGATAACACATATAATCCTGATTTAGAAAGAACAGGTCAGTGTATAACTATTTCCCGCATCCCTTTAAAAGATTTGGATGATCCTGCAGGAAAAGCAAAACGCTGGGATGGTAAAGGATTCAATGCCGCCTGGAATGGTATTGGTCAGCCGGTAAGAAATCTTCAGATCCTAAGGTCCAAAGGAGGTGGACCAGCCTCTTTTCCTACATCTAAATTTTACTGGGGTCCTTCCGTTAGCTGGAATACTTATTTAAATTGTTGGGTAATGCTTATGGCAAAAGCAGAAGGCCCATCCTGGCAAGGCAATAGCATTTATATCTCTTTTAATCAAAATAAAGATCTTGGAAAAGCGGACAATTCACAAAAATGGTCAAAGCCTGAATTATTAGTTCAGGAACAGGATCATATCTTATGGTACCCATCACTTCAACCATTAAATACGGAAGAAAGCAAAAGAGAAAAATATACCAGTTTAAAGCTCGGTCAGGAAGCAAGATTATTTTTTAAGGACATTCAGAAAGACACCAGTGAATACAGCTCCACCTTTAAACTTCGCTTCCAGAAGAAATAGTCATTAAGTCATTAAGTCAATAAATTACTTCCTTCAGCTATCAGCCTTCAGCAATCAGCTATCAGCCTTCAGAAATCAGAGATCCTTAAATCAGACATCAGCGATTCCCCGATATCCGATTCCCGATTATTGACGATTGACGATTGACGATTCACGATACATATAACTTTCGTTCTATTTTCTTTTCAATAAAATCATCTTAAACTTGATTGCTCAAATAATTTTCTTTTCCAATCAACTCCTCCCTAAGGATTCTTCTTTAAACGGTCAATGTGGAAATTATAAAAGCAAGAGATGTAATGGAGCAACCGGTGGCTGTTCAATTAACCACGACTGCTTATCCAAATCCAAGTACAAATGGATTTACACTTGTTGCTAAAGGAACAAATGAAAAGGAAACAGCAAAAATTGTAGTGTATAACGTGTCTGGAAAAATGATTGATGCTAAAACTGTTGTTACTGATCAACTGATTAAGTTAGGAGATACATACCGTCCGGGTATTTACTTCGCCGAGCTTATTCAAGGTCATCGTAAAGTAACTATTAAGCTCATTAAACAACCAGACTAAGTGAGTAAATGACTAATTGATCTTCTGACTTGAAAAGTGGTATATCAAAACAAGGTAGCAGCGTCGCTGCTACCTTTTAATTTAAATGATAGCTATTAGTTACTAGCTGCTAGCTACTAATTACTAACTTATAGCTCTTAACCCACATTTAAAATAAGGAATAAAGATTGCCCCGCAATCTTTATTCCTCAATAACCAAAGAAAAACAAATCCTGCAATGAGCTTACAACATAAATTAAATGGAAACTTCAATACAAATCAATCCCCAGCGCCTTATGGATCATTACCTTAG
>JBJMLT010000255.1:0-2256 GCA_045805165.1 Flavisolibacter sp. | reverse complement strand
TTTCAGACGTTTGAAAGTGATTTTTCAATCGTATTTCTACCATTATTTTTCTTAAATCAATGGTAGAATAGCTATTTTCATTCTTGGTAAAACACTAAAATGGGCAAAAAATTAATTGTAACATCATTAATATTGGCTTTTCTTGTTTATGGCTGTAACCCAAAGGGGTCAAATAAGAAGACATCAGGAGTTGATTCTGCAGGACGGGATCAAATAGATCTAAAGTATAACATGAATAAGATAAAACTTCCTGCAGGTTTTCAGATCAGTGTATTTGCAGAAATACCAAATGCCCGTAGCATGTGTTTGGGAACCAACGGTACTCTGTTTATAGGAAATATGGGAGGCGGAGCCGTTTATGCAGCTATAGATTCTAATAAAGATGGAAGGGCTGATAAGGTATTTACGATTGTTTCTGGCTTAAATACTCCATGCGGAGTAGCATTTAAAAATGGTAGTCTTTATGTAGCTGAAATCAACCGTATCCTGCGTTTCGACTCTATTGAAACTAAGTTAAATGCTCCTCAAGCATATAAAGTTATTTATGATAAACTCCCTGACGATAAAATGCATGGCTGGAAATTTATAGCTTTTGGTCCTGATGGAAAGCTATACGTGCCGGTGGGCGCTCCATGCAATATTTGCATTCCCGATTCGATTCATGCCTGCATTACAAGAATGAATCCAGATGGGACAGGATTTGAAGTTTTTGCCAGAGGGATCCGGAATACAGTTGGGTTTACCTGGGAGCCGGGTACACATAATCTCTGGTTTACAGATAATGGCCGTGATAACCTTGGAGAAGATATTCCAAATGATGAATTGAATATTGCTACAAAAATGGGTATGAACTTCGGTTATCCATTTTGCCATCAGGGAGATATTCCTGATCCTGAATATGGTAAGAATAAAAATTGTGCTGATTTTACTCCTCCGGTTTTAAAATTGGGACCTCATGTGGCGCCATTAGGCTTGCGTTTTAATACTGGCAATATGTTTCCAACTGATTTTAAGGGGGCCTTATTTATTGCCCAGCATGGAAGCTGGAACCGCAAAAATCCGGACGGTTACCGAGTTATGTTTTTAAAGGTAAAAAATGCTAAGCCCACAGAATACGAACCATTTGCTACGGGCTGGCTAGATGAAAATGGTAAAGTAATAGGACGACCAGCAGATGTTGAAATAGCGCCCGATGGGGCATTATTGGTAAGCGATGATCTTATGGGAGCGGTTTACAGAATATCATACAATAAATGATCAGGCAACATCGGACGGAGAATCGGAATTAATAATGCCTAATTTTTCTACCGCAAGCTGCGCAGCAATTTGCGAGGCGTCTTTCTTATTAAAGGCTTTTCCCTGTGATATAGTTTTTCCATTGATGACGGCAGCTATAGTAAATAATCTGCGGCCATTCTCCATTTGTTCATTAACCGTTTCAAATTCCAATTGCTTACCATTTTTATTTGCCCAGCCGTATAATTTATTTTTATGATTGATCTCCAATATTTCCAAGTCTTCAATAAACATATGTGGAATAATTATTCGCTCATTTACCCACTTGCTTGTTTTCCTGTATCCTTTGTCCAGGTAAATAGCACCCACTAAAGCTTCTAAAGTATTTCCAAAAATCTGGCTGGTTTTTAAAGATGCATCAGCTTTATTATACACAGTTACTTTTTTTAATCCCATTTTAACTGCTATATCATTTAACTGTTGCCTGTTTACCATTTTACTTCGCATTTCTGTAAGAAAGCCTTCTTCTTTATAAGGATATCTTTTAAAAAGGTAATCAGCTACAAGCGCACTTAAAATAGCGTCGCCAAGGTATTCAAGCCTTTCATTGTTTTCGTCAATAGTATCTTTTACGGAGCGGTGCGTTAAAGCAGTTTTATAAAGAAAGGGGTTTCCAGGAGTATAGCCCAGGATACCTTTCAGTTGTTTCTTGAATGAAGGTTCAGATTGGGTTTTATTAAATTTCTTCCAAAAATCCACAAATTTTAAACTACAACTTTTTCTTTACAGATAAAATAGAGGTTGAAATTAAGCTGAATATTTTTTAAATATCATACAAGCATTATGGCCTCCAAATCCAAATGTATTGCTTAATGCAGCCTTAACGGATCTTTTTTGAGCTTTTCCAAAAGTAAAGTTTAGTCTTGTATCCAATTCCGGATCATCGGTAAAATGATTAATGGTTGGTGGCACAATATCATTCTGTACTGCCATAATACATGCAATGCCTTCAATTACACC
>JBJMLT010000254.1:0-6608 GCA_045805165.1 Flavisolibacter sp. | reverse complement strand
ATGATAAATGTTAGTAAAGTTTCCAATTATTTTACTACTGTCTTTAATCAGCTTATTTAATTGTAGATCATCTATATCTTTCTGGTTTACTTTTCGGTACATGGGATGCATAGTGCCACCAGTAACTCCTGCTGGTTTTGAAGGATCGTACTGAAATTGCGGATCAACTAATGTTCCCCGTGGATACATAATTCCAGGAGTCCCTTTCCCTCTTAGATCAAGGTCTTTTGGATGATCAAGTCCAAGCGTATGTCCATATTCATGCGCTGCTGTGGTAGATCCTTTATATAAATTTTCTAATTTAAAATAGCCTGTATTACACCCTAATCCATCAACAAACGAAATATTACCGAATGCAAAATTTTCAATTCTGAAGTAATTAATTCTTGGATCTAGGTTCTGGATCACATCCATTTCGGTAATGTCTCTTATTAATTCAGCAGTAATAGAGAATTGCACTTGGTAAGAAATTCCATTAATTATTGTTTCTCCATGAGGCTCATTCCACATACTCTCTATTTCATCTCTCATTTGCTCCGTTAATTCTTCATTAGCTGCCTCCCCATAGGTAATAATATGAGAATGTATTAGAATAGTTTTGCTATCTATTTCCAATTCACCCATAATATTTACTTTGTAAAAAAATAGAATCTCAGGTTAATCTTAAAAATCCTGTAAATCTTAGTTCTTATTATAGATATTGGTTCTTCAGTTTCTTATCGGCTTTCCGCCCTTTAAAACACTTTGTATCCTTTCAAGTGTTTTCTTTTCTCCGCAAAGAGAAAGAAAAGCCTCTTTCTCTAAATCAAGGAGATATTGTTCCGATACTAATGATTGCTCGCTTAGATCTCCTCCGCACATAACATAAGCTAGCTTTTTAGCTACTACAACATCATGCTCGGTAGCATAATTCGCACGCCACATCCCATTGATTCCGGAATATAACGCGCCTAAAGCGCCTCGTCCCAGTACTCTTATATCTTTTCTTTGAGTAGGTGTTACATACCCACTTTCAGATAATTCAATAACAGATCTTTTAGCTTCGGTAATTCTTCGGTTTTGATTGATCACAACCTCATCATGCCCTTTACGATAAATGCCAAGGTCAAATGCTTCCATAGCAGATGTAGCAACTTTAGCTGTGGCAATGGTTAGAAAACGGTTCTTAAGCGTTATCGTTTCCGGTTCATCTTCATGCATTTCATCCGATGCTCTTAATACAAATTCTTTAGTACCGCCTCCCCCGGGTATCAATCCAACTCCCAATTCAACCAGACCTGTATAAGTTTCTGCCGCCGCACAAACTTTATCGCTATGAAGGCTCATTTCACAGGCACCGCCTAATGCAAGACCATGAGGAGCAACTACAACGGGAATAGAAGAATATCTGCAACGCATCATTGTATTCTGAAACATTCTTATTGCCATTTCCAATTCATCATATTCCTGTTCTACTGCCAGCATAAATATCATTCCCACATTTGCGCCTGCACTAAAATTAGCTCCATCATTTGCAATTACCAATCCTCTGTAATTTTTTTCAGCAGTTTCTATTGCCTTCATAATACCACTAAGAACATCTCCGCCAATACTGTTCATTTTAGTATTCCATTGAAGTCCTAGCACTTCATCTCCTATGTCATAAACTTTACACGCATTATTCTTCCATATTACTTTTTCCTCTTTGTTCTTTAAAAGAATAATTTCTGTACTGCCAGGAATAGTCTTGTAAGATTGAGTTGTAGGATCATAACTTGTGCTTTTCCCGTTTTCAATTTTATAAAAGCTCGTTATTCCTTTATCCAGCATATCAGTTACCCATTTAGCAACCGGATAGCCGGCACCTTTCATTTTAGCAACTGTTTTTTCTGCACCCAGTACATCCCACGATTCAAATGCTCCTGTTTCCCAACCAAATCCGGCCATCATGGCATCATCTATTCTGTATAGTTCATCGATTATTTCCGGGATACGGTTCGATATATACGAAAACAGACCATAATGAAAATGCCTGTAAAATTCTCCAGCCTTATCTTCCGCAGCAACCAGCATTTTTATTCTTTGCCTCAGATCATCAATTGCTTTTGCTGAATCTACCGAAGCAAATCGTACCTTCTGCCTCGGTTCATATTCCATTGTTTTTAAGTTCAGAGTAAGTATTTCCTTTTCACCATCTTTCCCTTTTATTTTTTTGAAAAAACCTTGTCCTGTTTTATCTCCAAGCCAGTTATTGTCAACCATTTTTTGTAGCCAGGCAGGTATTTTAAATACTTCTCTGCTCTCATCATTAGGACAATTATCATAAACTCCTTTAGCTACTTTTACCAGGGTATCAATACCAACTACATCAGCGGTACGGAATGTAGCAGATTTCGGCCTTCCTATAATAGGTCCGGTTAATGCATCTACTTCGTCTATGGTCAATCCCATTGTATCAACCAACTTAAATATTGACATAATTCCAAATACACCGATCCGGTTGCCAATAAATGCAGGAGTATCTTTAGCCAGTACAGTGGTCTTACCCAGGTACAGATCTCCATATTGCATTAAGAAATCTATTACTTCCGTATCAGTTTCTGCCGTAGGTATGATCTCTAACAGTCTTAAATAGCGTGGAGGATTAAAAAAATGGGTTCCGCAAAAGTTTCTTTTAAAATCATCAGATCGTCCCTCATTTAATAGATGAATTGGGATTCCTGAAGTATTGGATGTAATAAGTGTACCTGGTTTTCGAAATTTCTCTACTTGCTCATAAAGGTTCTTTTTTATGTCCAGTCGCTCTACTACTACTTCTATAACCCAATCACAATTGCTAATATCTTTTAAATTGTCTTCAAAGTTTCCTGTTGCGATTTTTTTTATGGCATCTTTTGAATAAACTGGAGAAGGATTACTTTTTATGGCAGCCAGTAGTGAATCATTTACAATTTTATTGCGTAAATTTTTATTGTCAGAGGTCTTAACTTCAGCTGGTACAATATCCAATAAAAGTACTTCTAGACCTATTCCAGCAAAATGGCATGCTATCCTCGAACCCATTACACCACTCCCCAAAACACCCACTTTCTTAATAATGCGTTTACCCATAAATAGTTAGTTAAACAACTATTTATAAAGATAATGCAGAAATCCGGTTTTATACACTGTTATGGCTGTAATGTAAATGGAGTAAAAAAGCAACCATGAGCTTAAAGTGGTTCCATTTTACAATCAACATTAATTTTAATATTCCTCGATACTTTGTCTTTAACAACAGAAGGTATGCGGATATTAAAATCCGATAAAAGGATTGTAAAAGTAGAATTTGTTTCAAGACGAGAACCCGTTACCCTTATAATGCCTGTAGTCTCAATATTTTTAGTTACGCCATGCATCATTAGTTGTCCTTTAATATGCGCCTGATAAGTTCCTTCTTTGGTATAATTAATTTCTGAATTATTAACTATTGTTCCTTTAAATTCTGCCTTCGGGTACTTTTCACTTTCAACATAATCTGAATTAAAATGTTCCTCCATTAATGCTTTTTCAAATTCAAAGCTTTTCATGAGGACTGAAAATTGAAGAATTCCGGATTTGGAATCCAGGATAGCAGATACCGTTTTGTTTTTTGCCTCGATATCTTCTAAAGACGCTTTTGAATAAAATTCTATTTTACCGCTTTTAGTATAATATTTATCCTGCGAACGACTTATAAAAGCTACGCAAATAAAAAAAACTAAGAATAATGGTTTTAAATGGGCCATAAATTTTATTGAATAATTCATTTATTGTTTTTCTAATACACAAAAATTAAGAGTAACATCTGTGCCAAAAAGATCCCTGGATTCTCCTCCCGTGCATCTTCCTTTGACCGTAACATTTGTTCCCGGTTTAACCAATTTATAATCAGCAGAATGAAGCGAATCCATACTGCATTTTACAGATGACATTTCGCCTTGAGAACCTAAAAATAGAATTACAGGATTACCATCAGAATCTATTTTTTTAACATTTCCTGTTACAGACACAATTTTATCAGTATAGGTTTTACTGGCTTTTGACGAATCTTTCTGGAAAGCTTCAATGAGTGAAGGAGCATCTGTTTTAACATCTGCTGCGAATGCTTTCAGATCTTTATTTGTTCGTGTATATTCTCTATAACCATACCATACTGCTATAGCAATAATGGCAACAAAAATGATGACTAATGCTTTTTTCATTCTGCCTGTTGGTTTAATTAAAACTACAACCCGTATTCATTAAGAAATGCTAATAAATACCTGATAATTCATAATGATTCATTAAATATTTCTGCTAAATACGTGTTGGAGTAATAAAAGTTGCCTTAACGTACATTTGAACCATTGAGAGCCTGGTCATCCGGGTTAACCAGTATTAATTTTCCTCCTGGTTCCTCTGCTGTAAGTATCATTCCTTGAGATTCAATTCCTCTCATCTTGCGTGGAGCAAGATTAGCTACCACAATAACCTGTTTATTCAGAAGAGATTCTGCAGTAAAATGTTGTGCTATTCCGGAAACAATGGTTCTTTTTTCAAATCCAAGGTCAACCTGAAGCTTCAAAAGCTTATCAGCCTTTTCCACTTTTTCTGCATTTATAATAGTTCCAATCCTAAGGTCCAGCCTATCAAAATCATCATAAATTATTTCCGGTTTTAATTGTACTGGTTCTTCTTTGGAATCACTTTGCTTATTATTTTCATTCATATTAGTGGCTGCTTTACTTTTAGCTTTTAATTTTTTAATCTGTTCTTCTATTTCATCATCTTCTATTTTCCTGAATAATAATTCAGGCGGTCGTAAAGAATAACCTACACTTAATAATTTCAATTTGCCTGCATTTTCCCACTCAAGCATTTTATCAACCACCTTCATCATATAAGCCATTTTTTTTGCAGTATTAGGTAAAAATGGATTAATAAGAATGGCCAGGTTGGCACATAACTGAAGGCAGATATGCAGGCAGTTATCAATTTGCTTTTGCGCTTCTTCTATTACTATTCCATCTTTATTAACTTGCCTGGCTTTTATCCACGGTTCTTTTTCCTGTAAATATTTATTGCCCGCCCTTGCTAGATCCATTATAGATGTTAATGCATCTCGAAATTTATATTCTTCTATGAATGTTTCAGTTTTTTGCTTGCTTGCTTCAATTTCTCTAATAATTTGTTTGTCTTTCTCATCAATTATATCGGTATGCAGTTTCGAAACTTTACCATTGGTTAGCTTATGCATTAAAACATAGGTCCTGTTCACAAAATTTCCAAATATAGCTACCAGTTCTCCGTTAATGGCATCCTGAAATCCCTTCCAGGTAAATTCGCTATCCTTTGTTTCCGGCAATATTGATGTAAGGTAAAATCGTAACGCATCTGCAAGCTGCGGACCTCCATTTTCTTTTTTTATAAAGTCATCTATATAATCTTTCATGTCCAGCTTCCAGTTTCTGCTGGTACTCATTTTATCTCCTTCAAGATTCATGAATTCATTAGCCGGAACATTATCTGGCACTATTAAACTATGCTGATGAAGCATTACCGGGAAAATAATACAATGGAAAACAATATTATCCTTACCTACAAAATGGACCAGCTTTGTTTCCTTATCAAGCCAATAAGGTTTCCAATCCTTATTATTATTTATAGCCCATTGCTTTGTTGCACTTATATAACCGATCGGTGCATCAAACCATACATATAATACTTTTCCTTCAGCTTCCGGCAATGGTACCTTTACTCCCCAATCCAGATCTCTTGTCACAGCTCTTGGCTGCAATCCATTATCTATCCAGCTTTTGCATTGCCCAATTACATTTGCTTTCCAATCAGATCCATGTTCATCTATTATCCAGTTACGAAGCCACTTCTCATGTTTATTCAACGGCAAATACCAATGCTTTGTTTTTCTTTTAACCGGAGGATATCCGCTAAGTGTACTGACAGGGTTGATCAATTCGTCTGGACTTAAAGAAGTACCGCATCTTTCGCATTGATCTCCAAATGCATTTTCAAATCCGCAATTTGGACATGTGCCTTTTATATATCTGTCAGCTAAAAAGGTCTGAGCTTCTTCATCATAGTACTGTTCTGTTTCCTTTATCTCCAGATCCCCTCTGTTATTCAGAAAAGTAAAAAATTCCTGTGTCGTTTCATGATGAATAGGATTGCTGGTACGGTCATAAATATCAAATGAAATATGCAGGTCCTCAAAATCCTGTTTTATTTGAACATGATATTTATCAATGATCGCCTGTGGGGTAGTGCCTTCTTTCATTGCCTGAATAGGAATGGCGGTGCCATGCTCATCACTTCCACATACGTATACAACATCTCTTTTCTGAGCTCTTAGGTACCGAACATATATATCAGCTGGTATATAAGCGCCCGCCAGATGTCCTATATGCTTCAATCCATTTGCATAAGGTAATGCTGATGTAATTAAATATCTCTTCGGTTGGTCCATACTAAATAATACATTTTTTAATTCCTGTTCTCTCTTTCTCTCATTCCTAACCTTTATCTCTTAACTTAACCCTGCAAAGAAAAGAAAAGATTATGCAAACACTTTGCCCTCTTACCAAATCTTTCACTCTTGCCTTAAATTGTGT
>JBJMLT010000253.1:0-4875 GCA_045805165.1 Flavisolibacter sp. | reverse complement strand
CTATCCGTTGGGATTATCTTGCAGATGCAAACCGTAAACATCTTCATGATGTATTCAGCAGCCTGATAAAGCTTCGATTCCATCCCTTATATAAAGATGTATTTATTAGTGGGGCAACCAGTTCCTCCCTGGCTAATGCTTTCAAATGGATCAGGGTAAGTTCTGCTTCAGACACATCTGATCTTGTAGCAGTAGGTAATTTTGATGTTAATCCTCAAACAGGAACTGTTACATTCCCAACAGCGGGCACATGGTATGAGTATTTGAATAATACTCTTTTCACTTCTACAGGAACAACGCAAAATATTAGCTTGCAACCGGGAGAATATCATGTGTATGTAAATCGGAATCTTAATAATTTAAATGCAACACCGGTAACACAGGTTCCATGGAATGGAACTGATCTTCAGGTAAATCTATATCCTAATCCTGCTGTTTCTGATTTTATTATGGATTTGACAATTCCGGAAAGTGGAACCAGCACCATAGAGTTATACAATTCATCAGGTCAGTTTATTAAAACAATTTATTCCGGATTTCTAACAAAAGGTAGTCGCGAATTAACTGTTCGTAAACCGGTTGTTCAGGGTGGCATTTATTATATAAAAGTAAAAACCAAAACTGCGGTCAAAACCATTAAAGTAACCCTATAACTAAAAGCATATGGCCAAACAGGAACATTTAAAAACTGCTGCTCTTGAGAAAAGTAGTCATATAGATTATTTTAAAATCGCCGTATCGGTTGATTGTGTCATATTCGGCTATGAAGAAAAAGAACTTAAGGTACTTTTAATTAAGTCAGACCTTAAGGAATTTGAAGGCATGTGGTCTCTGCTCGGTGATCTGGTACGTCCGGATGAAGACCTGGAAGAAGCTCCTTATCGTGTATTGCTCAAACGTACTGGATTACACGATGTTTATTTAGAACAGGTTCAAACGTTTGGTAATATTGGACGGCATCCGTCCGGCCGAGTTATCACTACCGCCTATTATTCTCTGGTAAATATTAAAAGTCATAAGCTTCAGCTAACAGATAATGAATTGCACTGGCATAATATCGATAAAGTGGACATGCTGGCCTTCGACCATAAGCTGATCCTTAATTCAGCATTGCAGAGGTTAAGGGAAAAAGTACTGGAGCAACCGGTAATCTTTAACTTGTTACCGGATAAATTCTCTTTAAGGGAATTGCAGGACCTGTATGAAGCAATATTAGGCGTAGAGCTGGATAGAAGAAATTTCCGCAAAAGAATTACTTTAAAGAACTGGCTGGTAGATCTGAATGAAATGGAAGAAGATGTGCCCCATAGACCCGGAAAGCTGTACAAATTGAAAACACAATTAAAGCCGGGGAAAAGGGCTGGAATAAAAATGAACCAGGAAAAGGTGGCAATATAAAAAGCTAATGCAACCTTTCCTTTTGAAAAGCTGCCTATATAAAAGCCGGAATTTTTTATTGCTATTGAGAAAATAAAGAAAAATGTTTATAATTGTGTCTCTAATACACATTAGATAGCCTTTGCATTATTAACTACTCAAAATTGCTTATGAAGCTGAGAAAATTGATCTATTCGATCGGATTACCTCTATTTTTATTATTATCATTTGGCGCACAAGCTCAATCTCTGATTGTTAAGGGAAGGGTTACCGATCCAAGCGGCAGTGGTATTCCAGGTGTTTCGGTTACAGTAAAAGGTGAAACCAACGGAACATCAACTGCTAATGATGGAAGTTATTCCATAGCTGTTCCATCAAGCGCTACAACTCTTGTATTTTCTGCTATTGGTTATGGCACTCAGGAAATTCCAATCAATGGAAAAGCGCTCCTCAATGCTACCATGCAAAGCACCTCCACCAGTCTCAATGAGGTTGTGGTTATTGGATATGGTACCCGCCAAAAAAGGGATCTTACTGGAAGTGTAACTGCAGTTACTGCTAAAGATTTTAATAAAGGATCTATTGTAACGCCCGAGCAATTGATTGCAGGTAAGGTGGCAGGTGTACAGATAACTTCTAATGGCGGCGCACCTGGTTCAGGAAGCACTATACGCATACGAGGTGGATCATCGTTAAATGCAAGCAATGATCCGCTGATAGTAATTGATGGTGTCCCTGTTGACAATAATGGTGTTGCTGGTGCGGCCAATGCTCTGGCATTGATTAATCCAAATGATATTGAATCGTTCAACATACTTAAGGATGCATCCGCAACTGCTATTTATGGTTCACGTGCTTCTAATGGCGTAATTATTATAACTACTAAAAGAGGAAGAAGTGGTAAGGCCAAATTCAATTTCAGTACAGTTAATACTCTAAGTACACTTCCTAAAGAAGCAGATGTGCTTACTGCTGCAGAATTTAGAAATTACGTAACAGCGCATGGCACACCTCAACAAGTGGCCATTATGGGTAGCGGTAATACTGATTGGCAAAAACAGATCTATCAAAATGCTTTTTCAACAGATAATAATATCAGTGTTTCTGGAACAGCAAAAAATGTTCTTCCTTACAGAATTTCCTATGGTTTTCTTAACCAGGATGGTATTTTAAAGACTGGCTCCCTTCAAAGGAATTCAGCTTCAATTACATTGAATCCTATACTCTTTGACAACCATTTAAAAATAGATGTCAATTTAAAAGGCTCCATCAGTAATTCAAGATTTGCTGATGAAGGTGCCATAGGTAATGCGGTCCGTTTTGATCCTACCCAGGAACCAACAATAAAAAGCCCAAGGTTCGGCGGCTATTTCGAATGGTTGGATCCATCTTCTGTTACAGGATTAAGAAAGCTGGCCCCTTTGAACCCTTTAGGCCTGCTGGAACAAAAATTTGATAAGAGCAAGGTTCAGAGAAGCATTGGCAATATTCAGTTTGATTATAAGCTTCATTTTCTTCCGGATCTTCATATAAACTTAAACCTGGGATATGATGTTTCCAAAGGCCAGGGTACCATATTTATTCCTGACAGTGCGGCATCTGCATATATGCGTTCTCCGGATGCAAAGCATGGCGGTGTAAATAACAGGTATATGCAAACGAAGGCTAACACTTTGATGGAAGCTTATTTAAATTATAGTAAGGAAATAAAATCAATAAAGAGCAGGGTTGATTTTACAGCAGGCTATTCCTACCAGGATTTCTTAATTACCAACTATTATGCTGATAAATCTTCTAATGGCATTCTTTATCAAAAGCCGGATAGAAGTCTGGACACAATTTCAACAGGCGGCCAGCGTTGGGATCCTTATTCCGACAGAACAGTAGATGGAACTTTAATTTCTGTTCCCAAATATCCATTTGACAAACCTGAGAATAATCTTATTTCTTTCTTCGGCCGTTTGAATTATTCCTTCATGGGTAAATATTTATTAACTGGAACACTAAGGAGAGATGGATCATCGAGGTTTGCTTCTAACAATAGGTGGGGGTTGTTCCCTTCCGGAGCATTTGCCTGGAGAATAAAAGATGAAGGCTTTCTCAAAAGCTCTAATGTACTTAGCGATCTTAAATTAAGATTAGGATATGGAGAAACAGGTCAACAGGAAGGTATTGGCAACTACGATTACCTGCCGCGTTATTCTTTATCGAATGGCCAGGCCCAATACGAGTTCGGAAATACATTTTATGATATGTACCGTCCTTCAGGCTACAACCCTAATTTAAAATGGGAGCAAACAGCAACCTATAATATTGGTCTCGATTATGGATTCTTAAATGGAAGGATTAGTGGTGCTATAGATGTATATCTTAAAAAGACAACCGACCTGTTAAGCGTTATCGATCAACCGGCAGGAACTAATTTCTCTAATAAGATCCTTGCAAATATTGGTGATATGGAAAACCGTGGTGTTGAGATAACCATTAACCTGCAGCCGGTTCGTAACAGAACAGTCACTTGGGATTTTGGCTTCAATGCAACCTATAATGAGAATAAAATTACTAAGCTGACTTATGTTAATGATCCTACTTTTCCTGGAAACCTTGTAGGCGGAATTGCCGGCGGGGTAGGAAGCACTATTCAGATCAATTCTGTAGGCTATCCTAAAAATTCATTTTATGTATATCAACAGGTATACGATAAGAATGGGAAGCCTATTGAAGCATTATTTGAAGACCGTACTCGTGATGGACTGATCAACAATAATGATCTCTACAGGTTTAAATCTCCCGATCCGAAAGTATTTATAGGTGCTTATTCTAATGTAACATGGAAAAAATGGGATGGTGGCTTTACACTTCGCGCCAACATTGGAAATTACATGTATAACAACCGTTTCTCCAATACAGGCGTATTAAGGAATATAATAGATCCATTAGGATTCCTGGCAAATGGGTCACGTAGTTTGCTGGAAACCAATTTCGTAGGAAATGGCGATAAATATTTTCTATCTGATTATTATATAGAAAATGCTTCCTTCCTGAGAATGGATAATATAAATATCGGATACAATGCTGGGGACCTGGTCAGAAGGAATACGGTGTTGCGGTTCGGAATTACAGTTCAAAATGTATTTACGATTACAAAATACAAAGGTGTTGACCCGGAAGTTTCTGGTGGAATCGATAATAATTTTTATCCAAGACCGAGGAACTATGTTGTTAGTGCTAATCTTAATTTTTAGTATCGATTGCTTAAAATAAAGCTCATGAAAAAAATGAATTTAAAAGCAGGAATTGCTTTATTATCGCTGGTGTTACTTCAGGCTTGTACAAAAAAGCTTGATCTGAAACCAACCAACGATGTAACATCCGAAACTGTTTATTCTACACCTGCAGGATATAAGCAGGTGCTGGCCAAAGTTTACGGAAGCTTTGCGCTTACAGGTAATCAGGGCCCGGCTGGTAATGGAGATGTTCAGGGCATTGATGAAGGAT
>JBJMLT010000252.1:0-4520 GCA_045805165.1 Flavisolibacter sp. | reverse complement strand
TATGGGTACATTTGAAGGCAAAACAAGTGATGGCATCCCGGTTTATAATGTGGCTAAGCAGATATTGATTAAAAATGGCTTGGCCAGCGCGTATTATTTGTTTGAAGCTTGAGAAGCGTGAATCGTCAATCGTCAATGAGGTCGTCAATCGTCAATCGTCAATCGTGAATTTCCGTGAATCGTGGGATCGTGAATAAGTCAAAGCTAAGAGATGAAAGAGGAGAAAGAGACAAAAGAGAGTAGAAAAGGGTTGATGAAATAGCTAAGAGATGAAAGAGGAGAAAGAGACAAAAAAGAGGTACTTAAGTAAATTATGGAGGGAGGTAAATAGATATGCCATATTTGGTGGTTAGCATTTTAATGTTAAAGGATAGGTATGAAATGGAGGTTTGTAGGGTTATAGTTGGAGGATTAATGAATATGTAATAGCTGATAGTTAAATGATGAACGCTTTTAATGAGGAGTGTGAACGCTTTTAATCGGGAATCGGGGGGAATTTGGAATTGGGAATTTGGAATTGGGAGAGAAGCTGCTAGCTGCAAGACTTTAATGCAGTCTGTTTTACAGGTTTTGGAATTCCTTGTTAACTTGTCAACCTGTCAACTTGTTAACTTATCAAACTTACCAACTTTTCACCAAGTAAAGATCTCCAAATTAAAAGTGAGAAAAAATATTCATCTTTAAGATAAATTATTTAAGATGAATAATTTCATTGCTAACGATCAAGCTATCGTACTTAAAGATTCTTCAGGTAACCCGGCCCCTCTTGGTTTATTGGGTTTTGGAATGACCACCACTTTATTAAATCTTCACAATGCAGGATTCTTTGAACTGAATTCCATGATCATGGGAATGGGCCTTTTTATGGGAGGGATTGCACAATTGATCGCTGGTGTTCAGGAATGGAAAAAGAATAATACGTTCGGAGCTACTGCCTTTACAGCTTATGGTTCCTTCTGGCTTTCACTAGTTGCTTTATGGTTAATTCCAAAAACCACATTTGGCGCAGCCTATAAATCCAGTGAAACAGCGGTGGCCTGGTATCTACTTTTATGGGGAGTGTTCACCTTTTTTATGTTTATTGGCACACTTCGGGCAAATAGGGTTTTACAACTTATATTTTTTACGCTTACCATTCTATTCTTTTTATTGGCTATAGGCGATTTTACAGGCAATGCTTCTGTTAAAACCTTTGCAGGATATGAGGGTATTGTTTGTGGCTTATCCGCCTTTTACGGTTGCGTGGCACAGGTTCTTAATGAAGTTTATGGTAGAACTATTTTACCCATTGGAGTTATTGTAAAAAGCTAACAATAGTTTGTTATTCCTATTAACATTAATATGAAAGTTATTTTATTAACCACAGCTTTATTATTTCAACTGTTTTCAGTGAGTCAGAAAATAATCCCTTTATATCCAGCAAATATTCCTAATTCGAAGCCCTCTGAAAACAGGGAACACGAAGAGCAGGAAGATAACACCATCATCGCTTATAACATTACTGTCCCAACGCTTACTGTTTTTGAACCGGTTGCAAACAAAAGAACAGGAGATGCTATAGTTATTTGTCCCGGCGGTGGATATGGAGTTGAGGCTGTAGGCCATGAAGGTTATGATGTAGCAAAGCGGTTGAACGAATCCGGCATTACCTGTTTTGTATTAAAATACAGATTACCGAATGACAGCACAATGATAGATAAATCTATTGGTCCATTGCAGGATGCTCAAAGGGCTATTCAGTATGTACGGGAAAATGGTTCTGAATGGCATATTAAGAAGAATATGATTGGGATAATGGGATTTTCTGCGGGAGGGCATCTGGTATCTACAGAAGGCACTCATTTCAAAAAAGCCCTGATACCGAATCCATTGGGCACCAGTTTACGACCGGATTTTATGATACTGGTATACCCTGTAATAAATTTCAGTGACAGTCTTGCCCATATAGGCTCGAGAGAAAATTTAATTGGAAAGAACCCTTCACAGCGAATGATCAGGTTATATTCTAACGATCTGCAAATAAATAAGGAGACTCCACCAACCTTTTTGGTGCATGCTATTAATGATGATGCAGTTAATGTAAGAAATAGCATTCGGTTCTATGAAGCTGTGCATAAGTATAAACCTCAATCGGAGATCTATTTATATGATAAGGGAGGTCATGGATTCGGAATGATTAATCCTACAAGCGATATAAAATGGATCGATCTTGTCATTACATGGATGAGAAAGAATAAATTTTAAGATTTGTCTATCAAGGCTTCTTTTTGAAGCTCCTTATTTATTATTACTCCTGCTTTTGCGCCTTCGGCTGCAGCGACTACAACAAAATGCATATCCTTATCCGCATCTCCGGCTACATATAATCCATCTACATTTGTTTGCTGGTACCTGTTGGTAATTACTACTCCCTTTTTATTTACTTCACATCCAAATGCCTCTGCCAGGTTGCACTGCTGTATATATCCATTAACAAAAAACAAGGCATCACATTCTTTTTGTACTCCATTAGCGAAAACTATCTTCTGAAGTTGACCGTCATTTCCCAGAAGCTTTGCAACAGGCAATGAAAAAATATCTATACCATTGTCCAATAGCTTTTCTTTTTGCTTTGTCTTTATTCGCACCTTTCCATCTGTATATAATGTAACATTGTTACTCCATCCTTTTAAAGAAAGGGCTAGTTCAGAACCATCTTTTTTATGCGCGTAAACCCCAAGTTTTTTATTCTTTACTTCCCAACCATCACAATAGGGGCAATGAAAAACAGAACGACCATAAAAATCATTTATGCCTTCAATCTCCGGAAGGTTATCTGAGAGTCCGGTCGCTACCAGCATTTTTTTAGAGAACCATGCCTTACCTTCTTCGTCGCACACTTCAAAATGGCCATTAGGCTTTTTGGAAGCTTTTACTATTTTACGGGCAATAAACTGTACTCCATATTTTTCAATTTCCTGCCTGGCAATACTATGAAAATCCAAAGGAAGTATATTATCCCGTGTTAGGTAATTATGCATTCCATGGGATTTTCGGTTCCGTTGATTACCTGTATCAAATACAATAACATTTCTGCAGCTTCTGCCTAATACCACAGCAGCATTTAAACCTGCAGGACCTCCACCAACTATTATACAGTCCAAAATTTCCATTATTGCCATTAATTTTTCAATACTCGTCTATAATTAAAGTCCTTATAATTTATCATATTCTTAAATGTGGCATGTATGAAAGGGTATAACTTTGCAGTACTCCACTCCCATCTGCTTTATATTGTTATTAGATCCATTTTATTTTAAAAAATGATGATATGAAAATATTTAAGCAATTTATTTCTGCAATAGCTATAATAATCATTCCCTTAGTGGTTGTTCCAAATCTGGTTCAAGCGCAAAATGATAAAAAGAACAAAGAAGAACAAGTAAAATCTCTTATCCAAACAAAGGTTTTCGTGTTCAAGGCTCAAACAGCCATTCCAATGAAAGGTGGAGTAAGGAATCTGACCTCAGATTATGATATTACGGTTTCCAACGATACTTTAAATAGTTATCTTCCTTATTTTGGCCAGGCTTATGCACCATCTGATCCTACCCAGGGACCTCTTCAATTTACCTCTACAAAGTTTGATTATAAAGCAATTGAAGGCAAAAAAGGTGGTTGGGACATTACAATTATTCCACATGATACCAAAGATGTAAGGCAATTATATCTTTCGGTTTCCAGAAATGGATATGGAACCTTAAATGTGAATAGTAACAACCGACAGCCAATCACTTTCAATGGGTATATTACTGAGATCATGCATAGAAAATAAATAGATGGATAATGCTGGTTCCAGCCTGGAAACGATCTTAAATTTGTATGATCTCTCCTTGTGGAATTTATAAAACTGTCTTACCTTGTTCAACCTGGTATTACAGGTACAATAATTGATAAAAGATATCATAATCAGTAAATTATGGAAAAACAGTTAATGATAACTATTCCTAATGCCAGCGGTGAAGATGGATTAACATTAGCATGTAAAAGAGGTGAATTATTTCGAAATGATGAAGCGTTGGAAAAATTTTACAGGCAGGGTTACAGGGTCCATAATTACACTGTGGTAAGCGAGGATAGAGTTACACATTCTACAGAACCACGGACGGTGGTAAAGGTATACTTAAAGAAATAAGTTAGTTACCGGATAAGGAAACAAAAAAGGCAAATACGTTGTATTTGCCTTTTTTGTTTTTATCTTTTCCACGTCAAAGGAATTCTTTTATTTATATCTACCTGTTGCATAAATTCACCTGTATCATCATCCGAATAATTACCATAGGCATCAACCAAAGTTCCTTTGGTTCCATCGCATGTTTCAATGGCATATAATATAGACATGTCATCAGGATTTGAATCTCCTTCAAATCGATAGAAATTAACTGCCTTTACATCCTTAGGCTTGTATTTTTTCTTTGCATCAGTCATAGATTGCAACCTATCTTTTTCAACTCTGAACTGATCTACATAACCATCCTGTT
>JBJMLT010000251.1:0-7560 GCA_045805165.1 Flavisolibacter sp. | reverse complement strand
CTATGCATAAATATTGCCGATTCACAATTTCATACCTCAGCTCAAATCAATTTTTTAAATAAAACTTACGTACATAATTTGTTTAAACTAAACTGTCATAAAAAACCCCGCAGTTTGCGGGGCATTTCCAACAATCAATAAATAATTTCTCTACCAAAAAATCTAAAATCTCAAATCTCAAATCTCAAATTCATTTGCCCCCCCGGTCTTCTGAAATTACTGCAATCAACTCCCAGCCTTTCATGCTCTAATCCATATTTCTTAGTATAAGTATGATATTGGTCAGCAACTATTTTAGCAATGCTTCCTTCACCTCTCATTCTTACTCCAAATCTGCTGTCATTTACTTTTCCATCATGGCTATTTTCTATCAGATGCCAGACCTTATCAGCCCTGTCAGGAAAATTTTTATACAGCCAATCGTGAAATAGAAGTTTTATAGCTCCATTTAATCGTATAAATGTATAAGCAGAAAAACTTGCCCCGGCTTCACTCGCAGCTTTAAGGATCTTTGGCATTTCGTGCTCATTAAGTCCAGGTATCATTGGTCCAAGCATTACTCCCATGGGAATGCCTGCTTTGCTTAATTCTTCTATGGTTCGCAAACGTTGCTTACCAGTTGTTGTCCTTGGCTCCATTACTCTTCTCAGGTCTTCATTAAAGGATGTAATGGATACCAGCGCAGAGACAAGTCTCTTTGAAGCCATTTCCTGAAGCAGGTCCCTGTCTCTGATAATGCCTGCATTCTTTGTAATAATTCCAACGGGCTGATTAAATTCATTACATACTTCAAGTAAGCCTCTTGTAATTTTAAATTTCTTTTCTGCAGGTTGATAACAGTCGGTATTCCCGCTTAATCCAATGGGAACACATTCCCATTTTGGATGCATCAGGAATTTCCTCAGCAGGTCAGGAGCATTTTTTTTTATAAGTATCTTACTTTCAAAATCCAACCCCGCACTATATCCCCAATACTCAAAAGAATTTCGTGCGTAACAATAAATGCAGCCATGTTCGCAACCCTGATACGGATTCATGCTGTACCACATGCCAACATCCGGACTATCCACCTTGTTTACTATGGTCTTTGGAAAAATTTCAATGTACTGGGTCTTTACATCTTCTTCAATCCAATCGTCCACAGCTTCAATATATTCTCTCGTCCTTTCATTTTTAATAAATTTATTCTTCGTATTAAATTGTGCCCCCCTCCCTTTCTTATAATCATCATAACCCTCATTACTCTCATAATTCTCATAACCCTGCCCTTCATTTTCTCTCATCTTCAATAATTTTAAAGTTTATAATAAATATTCCCTTATTAACTTAACTCTTACTCAAATTCACCTTTACTAAATCATAACCTCATTCACGATATCCGATTCCCGGACATTCACGATTGACGATTGACGATTCACGACTTCATTGACGATTGACGATTCACGATTCACGACTTTTCACTTTTAACTTTTGACTTATTTACCATTTCTCCATTCCCGGAAATTCAAGATTCACGATTGCCGACCTCCCTGGTAAATTCAAAAACTCCATTCTCTTCATTATCTGAAAGGAAGATTTACTTCCCGCAGGCCTTTTTAACAATAACATTCCGTCCGTAATGAACCTTCCTGTAAAATGCCTGTGTGAATATTCCAGCCAGCTCTGTTCATATTGCCAGGGTTTTAATTTTTGGACTATGACTATATGAGGTTCGTCAATGAAATGTGGTTTATTATCCTTGCTTAATTTCATAAGCCCCTGGGCGATTTTAATCTGTTTAACAAGATCCAGTATAGGTAGTTTTGAAACCACATTTACAAAAAGGGTATGAGATGGAAAGCTTCCATAATCCCTTAATTCGATTTTAAAAGGATTAATACCCATGGCTATCGTTTGAAGCCTGTGAATTAACTTTTCTTCAATCATATCCAATCCTAAAAAATTGACCAGCGTAATATGAGGTTTCATGAAGCGCGAATGAGAGGTCTTATATTTTTCAGAGAATTCCTCTTTAATTGCCAGAATTTTATGATGTAGATCCTCCGGTAAAGGCAGTACCAGCAAATACTCATTTATTCGGTATCCTTCATAAGGAAATTGTTTCACTTCCATAACCTGATTGCTTATTTGCTAATAAAATTAGTATAATTTTACCAAATATTTTAGTAAATAAACTTGCCCATAATCTAACAAGCCCCTCTCTTCCCACTTTCCTAACCTTTCATCTCTTAACAATTCCTCCGCGCCCTTGCGCCTTTGGGGTTAAACCCAATTCCCGATCATTCACGATTGACGATTGACGATTCACGACTTCCCCCCCTCATTTTATATATTTAAAAAAATTTTGTTTCTTTAACTTCCCGAATAGCCTAAACCTAATATCCTATATGCTTTTCAATTCCATTGGTTTTGCTTTTTTCTTACCAATAGTATTTACTCTATACTGGTTATTATCTTCCAAAAAGCTGGAATATCAAAATGTCCTCCTGCTTATGGCAAGCTATTTTTTTTATGGCTGCTGGGACTATAGGTTCTTATTCTTATTGATCTTTTCTACAGGACTGGATTACTATACCGGTTTAAAAATGTACAATGCGCCTAATAAAAAAATTAAAAAAGCTTGGTTTTGTACAAGTGTTATTGTGAACCTGGGATTTTTGGCAATCTTCAAGTATTATAATTTCTTTATTAATTCATTTGAATCAGGTTTGGCAGGACTTGGCCTAAAATCACATTTTTGGACACTTAGTGTCATACTGCCGGTAGGAATTTCTTTTTATACATTCCATGGATTATCCTACGTCATTGATATCTATAATGATAAAATAAAACCTGAAAGGAATTTTATTATCTATTCCTTATTCGTAAGCTTTTTTCCTCTGCTTGTTGCAGGTCCGATTGAAAGAGCTACACACCTGTTACCTCAACTTAAGGAAAAAAGATATTTTAATTATAGCCAGGCGGTTGATGGCTTAAAGCAAATACTGTGGGGATTATTCAAAAAAATTGTCATTGCAGATAATCTCGCAGAATTTGTAAACCAGGTATTTAATAATCCGCATAATTTTACTGGTAGCACCTTACTGATCGCTGCAATTTGTTTTGCTTTTCAGATCTACTGCGATTTTTCCGGTTATTCAGACATTGCGCTCGGAACAGCTAAACTCTTTGGTATAGACCTCTTGAGGAATTTTGCCTTCCCATATTTCTCAAGAGATATTGCAGAATTCTGGAGAAGATGGCATATTTCTCTTTCATCATGGTTTAGGGACTACCTATATATTCCTCTCGGTGGTAGCAGGGTCTCCGTTTTAAAACAGATAAGGAATACCTTCATAATTTTTGTCGTAAGTGGATTTTGGCATGGGGCCAACTGGACTTTCATTATCTGGGGATTTTTGAACGCCGTTTATATTATCCCTTCTATTCTTATGAAAAAGAATCGGAACCACCTGAACATTGTTGCAGAAGATCGAATATTCCCAACATCAAAAGAATTCTTTTCAATGGTGCTTACTTTCGGCTTAACTGTTTTTGCATGGATCTTCTTTAGATCATCTAGTGTTGGCCAGGCTGGAAGCATTATTTCGAAAATATTTTCATTATCATTTTTCCATATGCCGTACCATCCGGAAATGTATCTGATTGTATTATTGCTGATCTTTTTATTGATCGAATGGCGCGGAAGAAGATACCAATATGCAATTGCAGATCTGGGTACGCGTATGCCGGTTTTATATAGATATGCAATTTATTACAGTATAATATTTTCCATTTTTTGGTTTTCCGGAGCAGAACAAAAGTTCATTTATTTTCAATTTTGAATATGAAATTATTTCTCACGCGCATATTATTTTTTCTTCTGCCTTTGTTGATTATTGTGGCATTTGTTGAATATTCATTAAGAGACATGAATAATATGTATAAGGCAAAAAGCGATGGATTGGTAAAAAATGCAGATTCTGTAAAACTCCTTATAATTGGAAATTCTCATGCGAGCTACGGAATTAATCCTGATAAATTTCATTTGTACGCATACAACATGGCTCAGGTAAACCAATCCCTTTATTTTGACAAAAGAGTAACGCTGAAATATTTGGATAAGCTGCCCAACTTAAAATACGTACTGCTTAGTATTGACTACCATTCACTATATTTTTCCAGTGAAGGTTCAAGAGACCCTTGGGTTTATTATTGGTATGGTATAGATTATAAAGGCAAGCTAAACCTGTTTTCAAAGCTGTCTTATATTAAAGGATATACTATTAAAGGTTCATATGCCCTGCTCAAAAGAAAAGGTCTCTTAGCATTTGATCATAAAAAAAAGAATTCAATTCTTGACCGGGAGAATGATGATGTAGAAGATACAATTATTAAGGGATGGACACCTTTTAGATCGACGAATTATACATTAATGAGCCCCGATTATTGTAAAGCCAGGGCAAGTGCTATGAATGATCAGGTTTCTTCAGGAGTAAAGGAAAGACCAGAGATTCTTGCCGATTTAAAAGATTTTATAAGCGAATTGAAGAAAAGGAATATTACTCCTGTTATAATTACCGCCCCCTGTTATAATTTGTTCAATAGTTTCCTGGATAAAAAAACAATTGAACAGAACCATAATGACATTAATGATCTGTGTAAGGAATTTAATATAAAGTATTTTGATTACATGGATGCCCCATTTACTGCGGACGAATTCTATAATTGTGACCACCTTAATGAAAAAGGTGCCTCAAGATTTACCCGAATATTAGACAGTCAACTTAATAAGGAGCTTGCTCTGTCAAATTAAATAGGAGGTACTAAATAAAAAAATTGATAGATTATAAAACAGATTAACCAATAATTATTAATCAATAATCAATAATATTCAATCAGCCTTCTTTGCTGTCATTTCGACCAACAGCCTTTTTACTTTTTCAGAACCAATCCTCTCCATCCATTCAAAAGGACCATATGGATAATTAGTGCCCAGTTTCATTGCCGTATCTATATCCTCTTTTGAACTTACTCCCTCATTATATGCCAGCACCGCCTCGTTAATGATCATACTTATTACACGCGCAGAAATAAATCCCGGTTCATCAGGCAGCCATTCAATTTTTTTATGGAACAAAGAAAATATTTGTTCAGTTTTAGATCGCAATGCATTACTTCCGGAAGCTTCAGTAATTGAAGATTCAAGAAACCCCGGCCATCCATTTATCCTTACAAAATCCGCATTTATTTCTTTCAAAGTATCAACAACACTATTTACAATTACAAGTCCATTCAGCTTTTTTAATATCTGTACTCTCGTCCCATCATTCTCAAACAACAGATCAATATATCCATCTGCATTATTATAATTTTCAAAATCTTCAAAGCGCTCTATCCAAATAACTTCTTCATTATCTCCGTCATCCTGCTTTACTAATTCTTCCCTTAATTTCTCATTTGCCAAAACAACAATCTTCATATCCCCTTTTCCACAAAGAAAATAGTTTAATTACACATAATAAAGCCTATCTGCTATAGTGATCAAACTTCAAACCCAATTAGCTAATCAGCTAATCAGCTAATTAGCTAATTAACTTATATTCGTTCTTATGGAAAAAAACATCATCAATACATCCAGCGCGCCATCTCCTATCGGACCATACAATCAGGCAGTGCTTGCAGGAAATACATTATTTATTTCAGGACAAATATGTATTGATCAATCTTCCGGAGCTATGAAGAATAAAGATATTCAGGAAGAGACCCACCAGGTTATGAAAAATCTTAAATCCATATTAAAAGAGGCGGGCATGAACTTTTCAAATGTAGTTAAAACAACCATTTTCATTACAGACATGAGCCAGTTCGCAATTATTAATGAGATCTATGGCAAATATTTTGAAGGTGATTTCCCTGCCAGGGAAACAGTTCAGGTCTCAGCATTGCCTAAGGCAGCCAATGTGGAGATAAGCATGATCGCTTTTAAGTAATGACAGAGAATTGAATTCAATTCCTTAGCATGGCTATATTGATTAATTTCAATAAGCAATGCTGGTCATACGGAATTATCTTACATTATTATTTACACTATTCTTTAGGTTTTCAATGGCACAATCCATTCAATCACCGGATGAAATTTATGGCCAGTTATTCCGTGATGTAGAACTCCATAGGATTTTTGATGATAGTAAAACATTTGTCGATTGCATCCCTAAAAGAGATCCTAAGCTTATTTTAGATGATTACAAAAGATCCAAAGATGATCCCAACGCCCGGTTTAGCTTAAAGGTTTTCGTTGAACAGAATTTTATAATACCTCAACATCATCCTTCTAAATACAAGACTACAGAAAAAGATATTGTAAAACATATTACAAATTTGTGGACAGTTTTAAGTCGTAAAAGTGATACAACTATTCAGGGCAGCTCTCTGTTGCCTCTGCCACATGAATATATAGTACCCGGAGGAAGGTTTCGGGAAATTTATTATTGGGATTCCTATTTTACGATGCTTGGTTTAAAAGAAAGTAAGCTGTATGATCTGATGGAAAATATGGTAAGGAATTTTGCTTATCTTATTGATACGTATGGTCATATGCCCAATGGAAACAGAACCTATTATTTAAGTCGCTCACAGCCTCCTGTTCTTTCCTTAATGGTAGATCTGTTGGCCGAAGTGAAAGGGAGTCAGGTATACAAACAATATTATAAAGTAATTGAGAAAGAGTATAACTACTGGATGGATAAAGATCCGTCAACAAAACATGTAGTTATATTACCGGATAGAAGCATATTAAATCGATATTATGACCAGCTTATGGCTCCTCGTCCCGAATCCTATGCGGAAGATATGACCACCGCAGCCATTATCGATCATGAAAAGCAGCCTTCTTTGTTCAGGGATATTAGGTCCGCAGCAGAAAGTGGTTGGGATTTCAGCAGCCGCTGGTTTAAGGATAGCAAAAAAATGTTTACCATTCAAACCACTAACCTCATTCCAATTGATCTGAATTGCCTTCTCTATCATATGGAATTAACATTATCAAACATTTATAAGGATATAGATCCTAAAAAATCGGAAGATTTCAAATCAAAGGCGGAACTAAGAAAGAATGCAATTTTAAAATACTGTTGGTCAGAGAATGACAATTGGTACGTAGATTATAATATTGAAACAAAGCGACCTTCAACTGAATTAACTATCGCTGGTATGTTTCCTTTCTTTTTAAATCTCGCAGATAAAGAAAAAGCAAAGCATGCGGAAAAGATCATTCAGGAAAAGTTCCTTCAGGCGGGTGGTCTCGTAACTACAATGGAACGTACAGGTCAACAATGGGATTCCCCAAATGGCTGGGCACCTATGCAATGGATATCTATTATAGGTTTGGAAAATTATGGATTAAGTACACTTGCTAAAGAAATTGCAATGCGTTGGATAAGTTTGAATAAAAAAATATTCAACGAAACAGGTAAGCTGGAAGAGAAATATGATGTAGTAGATGCAGATAAGCATGGAACCGGTGGTGAATATCCTTCTCAGGATGGATTTGGATGGACAAATGGCGTTCTTTTAGCACTG
>JBJMLT010000250.1:0-3228 GCA_045805165.1 Flavisolibacter sp. | reverse complement strand
TATTCCGTTTACTTACACGATACCAACCAGCGTTACCTGTTTAGCCGCACCAGCCGTGCGCTGAGTCATGGATGCGTGCGGGTGCAGGCCTGGGATGCCCTTGCCAAATTTATTTTGAGGAACGATAGTACCTACACGGTTAATGCCATACCGGTTGACTCGTTGGAAACCTGGCTGGCCTTAAAACAGAAAAGGTACATTCCTGTGCGGAAGCCCATTCCTTTGTTCATCCGTTATTTTACCTGATATATCTAAAATAGTAAGCAGGTTCCCTTTATCATTTCCAGCTTCTGAGACGATTTCCTTTTTCTTAACCACTATGGTTCTATCTAGTATTACGTATGTTAACCCAGTACCCCTGAGACATATTTCCAATGCCTGTTGTAAAGAGGCATTCTTCACCTTAACAGAAACTTTGCCCGCCTGCTGTAAAAGTTCGTAGGTACATAAGAAATCGTACCCTGTCTGCTTTTGAATTTCCTTAAAGACTTTTTGAAGAGGAACATTTTTTTCTGAAAGAGTAACCTGAGTGTATCCCCTGGCGCTTACCTGAAGACAGGTAAGAAGGATAATAATTGCTGTGAGCTTCATACTTCTCAACAATTGCTTTATTGATTGGATTGGTAAAAGTTCAGATGAATCCGAAATAGCATTTAATAGCATAGCATCGTTTTAACCTTAATAAATTAATAGCAGCCGAAAAAATATTACTGAATTGCCTGTACATTAAAAGAAGGTGTTATTACTTCTTTCTTTTTAATTATTAATCCAATCAATTTTTATAATAGCATCCCATTTTGAATCAAGGCATTACTATTACTTTATTGCCTTCGATCTTAAATTTCACTCCACCTGTGCTTTCAATCTTTTGAAGTACCTGTGAAACATTTACATCCCGGGGAACAGAGCCCCAAAAATGCTGATTTACTACACCGCTATATTCTACATCCACGTTATACCATCTGGCCAATTGCCTCATAATGGTTCCGATATCAGCTTTTTCACCAAACTGGAACTTTCCATTTTTCCATGCCATAACTTCTTCGGTATCCACATCATTAACAACCCTAATTTTATTTCCATCCATTTGCGCCTGCTGACCTGGAGTTAATATTGAATGTTGCCCCTGATCACTAACATTTACTGATCCTTCCAGAAGGGTAACTCTTATGATAGATTCATTATCGTATGTATTTACGTTGAAGTGCGTTCCCAACACTTTTACTTCCATTCCATCTTTAGTTACATAGAAAGGCTTTGATGGATCATGAGCAACTTCGAAATATCCTTCACCTGTTATTTCCACTCTTCTGTCATTATCTACAAATGATGCCGGATAACGTAATGAACTTTCTGCGTTGAGCCAAACCTTTGTACCATCAGACAAAGTGATATTCACCACTTTACTTCCCCGTGGGTTACTAAGCGTATTGTACATTATTGTATTTTCTTTACCTGAATATGCAATGCGACCGTCGGCTGTCTTTATAATTTTCACTTCTCCCTGAATTGCCAGTGAACCATTCTTTACACTATCCAGATATACAATAGTGCCATCATTCAATTTAAGTTTTGCTCTAACAATTGAAGGAGCCGGAACATCTGATGCTTTAGTTTTAGTTGCAATAGCAATCCTGCCTGTCTTTCTATTCGCATTATTTATAAATAAATAACCGGCGCCTGCAATCAATATTAAAACAGCAGCTGCTGCCAACCATTTTGATCTTATGGAGCGAATCTTTGTCCTTTCATTTTCAGGCTTATCAATTTTCATCATGATCTGATTAAGCCTTTGCTCCAGCTTTTCTTTTAATAAAGGATCTGTATATCCGATTGTATTAGAATTTTTTAATTGGCTTTGAATCAGTTGAGACTTTAGTTCTTTATTCTCTTCATTATCCAATAATTCAAAAAGTATGTCCACTTCTTCCGGAGAACACTGATTGGCCATGTATTTTCGGAAAAGCTCTAATAAATACTGGTTCTGTGACAAATGATATTTATTCTAAGACGCATGGATTAAAGATTCCATCTGCTCTGAACAACTATTTTTTGTCAGGCCTTACATGAGGATGATTAATTGACGGGATAATACAATTACAGTCCGTTGAGTATCATTAGCATTATAACTGAAGAGGAATATTGCCGGTGACTATAGAAAAAGTCGCGAATGGATTTAGTAGCTTTTACAATATGGTCATTGATGGTTGAAGTGGATATTCCCAATAAGCGGCCTACTTCATTATATGATCTGCCTTCTAATTTACAAAGTTGAAATATCTGTTTCCTTTGAGGCGGAAGAGATTCAATTGCTTTTTTAAGGAATTCTGAATTTTCTCCTGATAATAATTCTTCCTCTATATGGGTATATTGTTCTGTTGCCACTCTTTTAATCTGTTCAAAAAGTTCTTTATCCCTACGGGCCTTACGAAAAAAATCCATCACTTTATTTTCACCGATTTTATATATATAAGAACGAAAACTTTGGTGAATATTAATATCTTTTCTCTTTTCCCAGATAATTGTAAATACATCCTGAACTACTTCTTCGGCTAGTTGCTCTGATTTAACCAGTCTAACGAGGTTTATGTATAACCTTTCACTATACAAATGGTAAAGTTGGGTAAATGCCTGTTTGTCATCATTTTGAAGACGGGAAAGAAGAATACTATCCTGATTAAATTGATTCATGCAATCGTTGGAAGAAGATGGCAACTAGTAAATATAAGCTATTTAGAGTGACTGGCTTTAGGTAGTTTTTGACTAAGCAATAATTGATTTTTAATTGTCTTTTGAATGTTTGGAATTTTTTGCCTTGGTGCGAAAAGTGGAGCAAGGTTTAATTTCATTAAATGGTTTTTGATTTTTGTTTTATGTTACTTTTTGCCTTGATGCAAAAAGTAACCAAAAAGATCAAGTCCAGCCCGATCGCTCCGCGCGTCTGGACGGCCAGCTCATGGCGGCTTTCAAAGCTGGTAGTGCGAGCGTGGCTCAGCTCATCATTCCTTATAATTGCTAAGAGAAAAAAGAGGAGGAAAGAGACAAAGAGGAGTTGCTGTTATTCATAATCTGTGCTATTGGTATTTATTTGTATCTAAGGTAATGATCCATAAGGCGCAGGGGATAGATTTGTAATGAAGTTTCCATTTAATTTAAGTTGTAAGCTCATTGCAGGATTAGTTTTTCTTAGGTTATTGATGAATAAAGATTGCTGGGAAATATTTATTC